>NZ_JBCPGA010000028.1:0-31994 GCF_040914135.1 Ruminococcus sp. RTP21204st1_B2_RTP21204_210225
GTAAAGCAACATGAGTAATCCTCGAACCGCAGCTTGGGGATCTTTTATTTAGGGGCGGTATGTTATTAGGCGGTTACGGATATTCAGCTAAATTGACAACGAACAGATGTTTTGGTTGTGCATTTTGACAGTTAGGATCGGGTATAAAAAAACCGCTTCGCATTTCTGCGAAACGGTTTGATAAATGAGAATGAAATTATCTCTTTGAGTTTAAACATTCCAATTTGACTTTTTTGTTGCAAATCAAAAACACACTAAAAGCAAAGTATTTTCGCTAAGATACTAGAAAGTAGCTTTTTCAACTTTCTTCGTTTTATTATATGTTGCTGTAACTTAGTTGTCCAAAAGTTGTCCAGAGTTGTACAACTAAAATGGCGTGGTTTTGCGTACCTGAGCGATATGATAACTGTAGAGAGAACCTATGAGAACTATTCTAACATGACATTCATCTATTTATTATCATACAATACTTTTAAGAGAAAGTCAAATACAATATGGAGATAATTGTAAGATGGGCATTGTTAAGGAAACTCAGGTTGCATTTATTTAGAGAATTATTGCCCTTACGGGCTGTGTTCGGTTAGTATCATTAGTTACTTGAAACAAGCATAAATAATGCCCGGAATTACCAAATTCAACTTTTGAAAAAAGTTTGATCAAAAACTTCAAACAGACTGTTCTGCTTAATAATATTGAGGAATAGAAGAACTTGAGAATTGTTTTTACTACATAGCGAAAGATTTGATATTTTATAGTCTTATTGAAGGAAAATGCAGTTGTATCTTATGATGCGGTTATACATCAAACTTTATAGGAATAGGAGAATTAATTCCGAAATGATCAAAAATATTTTTTTCATCATTTACTACTTTATCAAAAATTTCTTTTAGTTTATTTTCTGATTCGGTCTTTGGTGGATATGTCTCAATAGAATTAGCTATTTGCGCTATTGTAACTCCTAGCAAATCTAAGTTCTGCTTATCTATAGCATATCCATATCCTTTTGATCCAGTACTTTCACCAACTAAATCTGCTAATACTTTATATACATATTCAGACCTATAAATATCAGAAAAATATTGCTTTATAACCTCAAGATTATTCTGATAATTACGACTAAGTGCATATATATTATGTTGGCTATAGTTGTGCCTATCATATAGGTTGACTTTATTACCCACAATTGTAGCACACATATCTGAATATAACTTGTTGAACAATGAAATGATTTCACCAGATATCCCTATTTTATCGCTATTTAGCCAATATATCAAACTACTTATAAATTGTAATTTATTATATTCAGTTTTAAAATTATGGGTAATTTCTTCCAATTTATCCATTTCTAGTTTCTTAATCAGTTTTGCCATTATTACTAAAGCACGTTGTTGCGCATTTAACATAAAAAAGAGATTTGAATCATCAATAGATAAAATATTATCCCATATAATATTTATAAGTTGAAAAGAAACTGATCCTGATAAAGAATCAATATGCATATCGAGATATTCAAATCGTTCCCTTTGATTATCAGAATCAATATTAATAAGCTTATTAACAACGCTATCTTTAATTGATTTTTTTGAATTAATTTCTTTCATTAGCATCTGCATTTCACTAATATTTTTTGCAAAATCATTTGTTGATAAAGAGAAATATATATCAAAATATTTAATACTGTAGATAGGAAAATCACTTTTTATGCAATCTGGAATACTGCTATCATATTTTTCAATCAAGTTAAATCCTGATTTATATCTATATATAAAAGGAAAGAAATTACATAGCAGTTCTTTAAAAGTTGAAAATTCATCAAATAGTTCATCAAAAAAAGCCTTTCCTTCTTCATTAAACTTATCACTACGACGTTGAAATAGATATAAGTTCACATCACACATCACATCAGAGGATATAAAATATTCTCTATTTTCTTGGATCACTTCATATAATTTAGGAGCTTCAAAATGAATAATTTCAAGCATTAATAGTGTAGGAATATCTAAATCATATTCATTGCAGAAAGTAGAAGTAAAAGCAGAATTAATTAATCTTTTATAGTGACGAACATTTTTGGTGTTTTTGCAAATATGATTAATAATTGGAAGATAACATGAAATTTCAATTTCATGTTCAATATATTTATTAATTATATTAGCTGTGCATACTGAAAATATAGTACCTAATCTATCTGAGTCAATAGATGGAATATGAATTTCTTGTTGAACAATTTTCTCTATAAACTTTGGATTGATTTGAGCTGTATCACTAAGAATTTCATTCATTCTCGCTTGGTCATATGATAATAAATATATTATATTTGGTAAATCAAAAACAGTGCTGATTAGCTTAAAAAGAAATATTATATTTTCAGCACTTGCTCTTTCTAAATTATCAATAACAAAAACAACTTTTTTATTTTGATCAAGCAGATATGAACCTATCTGCATTTCAATATGTTCTACTTCGTCATATTCATCATCGGATAAATCATTAATCAAATCAATTAGATTTGGCAAACCTACTTTTTTATCAATATATCCAGATACAATGCGTTTAAGGCTATTTATTATGCTTCTTGTTTTAGCCAAACTAAATCTAATATCTGTTTTATCAATGATTTTTTCATACATAGTAGTCAATAGAGCCTCTTTTGATCCTAATAACCATGGATCAATATCATCAATAACGATCACTTTATTATTGGTTAATTGCTCTTTAACATTATTTATAATAGTTGTTTTTCCACAGCCCCATTCGCCAACTAATGCAATTGTAAATGCCCTATCAGAACAGTATGAATAAATATAGTTATAAAGTTGATTTACTATTCCATTTCGATTTAACATATCATAAGATACATCTTTTTCGGATACTAAAATAGGTTGTCCTAACTTAATGCTAAAATTGTTTTCATATATATCTTTTAAATCAAGAATACTGGACTTGCTGTAAATTAAATTTTGCGTTGTTTTATAAAACACAATAAATCTGATTATTATAGAAACAAATGTGAGTCCAGATAAAGCTAATCCTATTATACTTTTATAATTATTTATATTATTTGAACAGATACAATAGCCTGTCCAACTTCCTAAAATATATAAGATACTTAGCAAACTGGAATCAAATACATTAACGGCTTTATATCGGAATTGCTGTACTAAATGTATATTAGTCAATGACACAATAGCAATTATAATAGCACCAACAATAAGAATACCCCATAGTATACTTGGAATATCATCTTTCAGTTTTGAAGGCAGATTGTAGATATCTGCTGTTATAAAAAATATACATATAATAGTAGAATAAATTATAGATTTTGAAATTGACCTAACAAAATTAATTTTATTAAAATATTTCTTTATCGTATTAAAAAAGTCTTTTATTCTCATCACATCCTAACTGCAATTAAATAATAAACATATTAATGTGAGCCACACATAGATGCTTTTGATTATAAATTGTTGAATATAAAATTTATAATATTTTATTATTTCTTTACTACTTTCCTTAAAAATATGGTCTTGCAAACATCTATTATTTTTTAATTGTTAACCTTCCTACTACGTTCGCCACATACCAAAACATGACTGGTGGGATAGCGTTACCTAAAGCACGATACTGCGCTGATTCGGTACACACAAGCTTAAATGATTCAGGGAAAGACTGAATTCTTGCAACTTCGCGAGGAGTAAATCGTCTATATCTCCCATTAACCATTAAAACAGGATCTGTACTGTTTAAAGAAACCTTTGCTAAGTGTGAGCCAACTGTATTACAAGGCTTTGTAATATCCTGTGCCCTTCCTTTATTCATTGTTTCACGCTTTCTCATCATTCCCTGAACAGCTCTCTCGCTAAAGAAATATTTATCAGCAACCGCATTTTCTATTACTTTTCCAAGAGAAACATATTCATTTTCATCAGTAATAGGCATATCCGGAAATTCAAATTTAATACCAAGATCGTTACGGAATCCAACAATAATAACTCTTTCACGTTTTTGAGGGACACCATAATTTGCGGAATTCAGCAATTTGTGTGTAATAGTATATCCGCTTTTTTCAAATTCCTCTAATATTAGAGGAAATGCTTCTTTCTTATTTGCTGACATAATACCTTTAACATTTTCAGCAATAAAGCATAAAGGTTGTTTTTCACGCAAAATACGACACATTTCAAAAAACAACTTTCCTCTATCGTCTTTAATTCCAAGTCGCTTAGGATTCTGAGCTACTATCGAAAAGGACTGACAAGGGAACCCACCCGTAAGAATATCAAAGTCAGGAATCTCACTAGATTTAACTTCTCGAATATCTCTGTTATCTGGCTTTATTCTAAAATTTTCTTCAAAAAGCCTACAAGCATTATCGTCTATGTCGTTGGCATAAACGATTTCCATATTATTGCTCGGATAATACTTGTCTAAAAATGTAAAATCGCCAAGTAATCCCACATCAGTTCCACCACAGCCACAAAAAAGGGATGCAACTTTTAATTTGTCCATGTTAATAACTCCTCAAAATTACCTACTTCAGCTCTGGTTGTGCTAAATGTTATATCTGCCCCGTCTTTTGGAATCATATCTATTAAGTCTCGCTTATACAATCCAACAGGGTCTTGTATAAGAAACAATTTCTTCTCAGTTTTGCTTATCATCAAACGATAAACAAAATATCTATCTCGCATTGTATTTGCTGTATTCCACTCATTTGGCGTAAGATGAACCTTGTTAAAATGTAATGGCTTAGAACTAATCGTTGTTTTTACTTCTATATAGCGTTTGCGTTCATCCAGTTCAACAGACTGAATATCGTATCCAACTGCAAATTGTGTCGGGATGCGTTTTATAAGATGAATAAGATCTTCACGTCCACCAATTTTCACACGTTGACATTCATGCGAATGAACAAGACTTTCACCCATGTCTCCAATATCTTTCGTTTTAATTACATCAGATTTTTCAAGTATTTTATCATAAAGTGCATAACTCTGCTTCTTTAACTCTTGATATTCCTCCACATCATTTGCAATAAATGCAAGAATGTCCGTTTCGAAATCAGTTTCTTTAATATCACGATTTACAAATTTAAACCACTCATCGTAACATTCTTTTATTTCTTCATATGTAGCATATCTATTTTGAATAAACCTATCATATTGATTAAACCATTCAGTTGAATTAGTAAATTTCAAAACAGCTTCGTTTTCTAACTTGTTTATGTAAAAATTCTTTCCACCATACACAATAAGCAAATTGGCTATTTCCATATAATCAAGGATATCCCCAGCATAACGAATAACATCACCTGTCTCATCGTACTCAACATCATTCTCTCTATTTTCAATTATACGCTTCCAAACTTTTTCAGGTGCTTCATTATCTCTTGTGCAACGTAAATCGTTAAAAATACAATGGCAAGCCTCAGCTTTTGTAAGATATTGACGAGAGCCTGTATTTTCCTCAGCATATTTCAAAATAGATAAAATATACTGTGCTGGCTTAAAATGAATTCCAGCACTAATTTGTTTAGCAATTTCTTGAACTTTTAAATGGGCTCCAGGGTACTGAAAGTTATAAAGATAATATTTGAAAAACTCAACCAGATCTTCTTTTTGAGCTAATTCAATTGCCCTTCTTCCAGGCTTTACAATATCACCATTGTATTCAAGAAAACCAAATAAAGAGGAAATTTCGGTTCTCCAATTGTTGATGGTTTTTAATTCTTTAACTGCATTACCAGGATAACGACGAATTGCTTCGTTTAATAGATCTGCAAATTTTTCTTTATGTGCTTCATTCATCTTAGATATTTCTGTTGCCATATAGACAAGAACATTTTCCACATCATTTTTAAAACGTGGTCTAACGTGATGAATTCTAAAGTACAGGTCATCTGGTATGTGGTATTTCATATATATAATCACTCCAAATATTTTAGCAAAGCTTCTGCGATTGCTTGAGCCATTAATGGTGGAACGGCATTTCCTACTTGTCGAAATTGTTGTGTTTTGTTGCCCTCAAATACAAAATCATCCGGAAACGATTGTAATCTCGCACATTCTCTAACAGTTGGAACCCTATTATATTTATAATGAAAATGGTGTCTATGACCAGTATCAATAGTGGGGGCAGGTTTATAACTACAAAATCTTGTCCAAGCAACGTGAAAATTTCGCGATTTTATATACTCTTCAGGTAAGTCTTTATAATTTCCACCATCAGGAACTAATGAAATAATATGCTTTACTTTTTCTGAATGAGCCGCTGCTATATGATTTCTTACTTTTTCAGAATTCTCTCTCATGATTTTCTGGTATTCATTCTGAACCTCTGTTTCATATTCAGCTGGATCTTCACCAAGTTCATTGATAAGTGGTGGAAGATCAGAAAGAGCCATTTTACAGGTTACCATTTCTTTTTTTGTTATGGAATCGAAATTAAAATCTTTGTCTTTTAAGCCAACAAATATGACTCTTTTTCTGTTTTGTGGTACTCCATAATCCGCTGCACATAAGATGCGATATTTTACTCTGTATCCAAGTGCAGTCAAACGTTCAATAATGCTTTCCTTAATTTGTCCCTTAAATAAACTGACAAGTCCTGGAACATTTTCAATAACAAAAGCCTTAGGTTTTATTTGCTCAACAAAGTGAATGTATGATAAATAAAGTTTATTTCTTGGATCGTCAAATTTTCTTGGACCTGAAAGAGACATTCCCTGACATGGAGGTCCACCTATTATTAAATCTATATTCTTATCGTCAATTACTTTTTTTATATCTGAATAATTAAGCTCAGTAATATCACCACATATTGACTTTGCTTTCTTGTGGTTGTGTTCAAAAACGTTTAATGCCATTTTATCATTATCAATGCCAAGAAGTATATTTACTCCTGCCCTTTCAAATCCACATGATAATCCGCCACAACCACAAAATAAATCTATTGCATTGTAACTTTTCATTCCATACCTCAAAATGTTTGTCCTTGGACTTTGTGTCTTTTGTGGGTTTTCTTACTCCACACCCGAAATCATAAATTTAATGCTCTTATCAAATAAATCTCCCAGAGTAAGCAAGTCAGAAAGATTGAAAGGATAGTTTCTAAGACTGTCCTTGTGTTTTTTATCATTAAGGATAAAATCTGCCTTGGAACTTAAGAATTCATCAGAAACCTGTTCTGCTGATGTGATATCCAGATTATGAAGAATAATTCTGCTAAGTTGCATTTGAATATTTGCAATAATAGGATTATTATTGACATTATCAAATACCTCAATCATTTTATCTCTGCCACGTTCACTTATATTGGCAATTTTTCTATCTGGCTCAGTTGCAGTAAACTTTTTTTCATTTCCACAAAGAAATAGTATGCTGCTATTTGCAAATGCAGCTATTTCATTCAGATAGTTATCTTGTAAATTTTTACTACTCTTAAGTGAGATTGTTCTTGCAGGAGTTGCCTTTATGCTCCGTAACGCCTGACTTACCGTAGCACCTGCGCCATGGTTATCATCTTCTGTGCCAAGCAAATAACCCACGCTACATTCCAAAGTTTGAGCCATTTTTATTAATATCTCATAACTCGGATTGCCGCCGTTTTTCCAGTTGGTTATGTTACTCTTACTTATTCCAAGTTCGGTTACAAGGCTGCTTGCTGAGTAGCCTTTTTCTTTGCATTTTTGTTTGAAAGCGTTATAATTCATAAATAGCACCCCTGTTGTTTGTGCAGAAAGTAGAAATAATAAGCAAGCTATTGACAATTGTTCTATCTTGATGTATGATGTAAATCAATAAAGTTGTATTACATAGAACTGTTCGGCAGTATTTAACTTTATTGAAATTACATTTTAAGCTGCACTATCTTCATGCGTCTATTGTACCATATTTTTAGTGCAAAGTCAAGTTTATAATAAAAGAAAGGAGTCAAAAATGAAAGAAAAAGGTGATGTTCCAAATCTTCCACCTGAATTTAACCCCATAATTCCACTTCGTGATGATTCACCACAAAGAGAATTTCCAATCAAGGCATTACCTCCAATTCTTCGTGAAATGGTAATGGGTATCGCTGAAACCACAGGCACAGATCCAGCAATGGCAGCAACTTCGATTTTATCGGCAATTAGCTATTGCTTTACAAGCAGGTATAGAATGCAGGGTAAAGCCGACCATTCAGAACCGCCTATGATTTATAGTTTCATTGTTGCCGAACCATCAGAGCGAAAATCACCTGTTGTAAAGTTCATCAAAAAGCCATTTGTTGATTTTGAACTGAAATATAATCAAGAACATGCTGAGGAATTTCACAAAATTGAGGCGATGAAAAAGAAACTTCTTTTTGAAGCAGATAAGCTTGAAAAAGAGGAAAGCAAAGACGTTGATCAAATCGCAAAGCTGAAAACGCAGGCAGAACAAATGGGTGACGTGGGCAAAAGACGAATTACTGTAGAGGATATTACTCCTGAATCGTTGATTCAATTGATGGGAAAGAATAAATCTTTACTGATGATTTCTGATGAAGCAGGTATGCTCGGAAACTTTACAGGACGATATTCCAATAACAACATACCTAATATGGATATGATTTTGAAAGCATGGAGTGGTGAAAGTTTCTTTTGCGACAGAGCAACAAAATAATCTATACAGATTTCCAATCCATGCCTGTCAATTAGTCTTGCAGGACAACCTTACTTATGGGATAGTATGATTTCTAATTCTGTATTCAGAAACAGTGGTCTGCTTGCACGATTTTTCTATTGTTTTCCAAAGAGCAAAGTCGGCACAAGGCGGTATGATTCAAAATCAATTGATCCGATTGTTGTTGACAACTATAACAGGCTCATTGACATTCTTCTTACAAGAAAATTCAATGCAAAGCCCACAGAGGAAAAATTTCTGAAATTTGATGAAACAGCACAGCAAGATTTCACCGATTACTATAACAATTATATTGAGAAAATTCAGCTCACAGAGTTTGTAAACTGCAAGGACTGGGGCGGTAAATATCATGGTCAAATACTTCGCCTTTGTTGCATTATCCATTGTGTAAAATGTACTATTGAAGGCAAGTGTCCTGAGGATGTCCTTGTTGATGTAAACACACTTTGCAATGCGATTGATATTGCTGACTACTACAAGGAACAGGCAATATATGCTTTCAGTATTGGTAGCGTAGATAATGAAATTTTGAGGGCAGAAAAAGCTCTGGAAATCATCAGGGCAAAGCAAATAAGAGAAGGATTTCAATCGGCATTGCTAAAGAAATGTCGAAATAAAATCTTCCCTGAACCTGACGACTTTTACAAGGCACTCAAACTGCTTGAAGAATATGGTTATGTTGCTTTCGATGAAAGATAAACAGGCAACCATAAATCTGCAATTTATGTTTTTGTAAATCCGAAAGTATTTGAGGATACAGCTGATCATAGCTGACATCAGTCAGCAAAAAGCCCTCGGCAGAGCGCCTGTATATATGATAGAACTTGCCAAAGGGCTGTCATATATACTATGGCGTTACAATAGGCATAGTGTCTGTTGTAAAATCGGTGCTCCGCACCGTATTGTTTCAGCGATTGTATTCTATCGTTCTGAAACTTGTCACCGCAATCCTCTGATTGTTCGGTGACATTGTCCAAACTGGTAGAGCAAATGAATTTCGAGAAGGGAGAATAGATGAAAGAAAAACGCATTTCGTTTTGTCAGGGAAAAGGCTCATTAACTCACAACAATAGAGATTTCATCGCAGAAAATGTTGACCGCTGCCGTATGAGAGATAACTATACGTTTATCAGGAAAGATATTGGCTGTGTGTATGAGCATTTATTTGCTGAATCAACAAAGCGTTACAATGCCAAGCAGAAACGCAATGACAGAAAAATTCATGGTACATATTATGAATCTCTCTTTCATAAGAAACCGTCCAATTCTGTTGTGACAGCTGCTGATAAGCGAAAAAGTTTCTATGAAGATGTCGTTCAGATAGGTAAAAAAGAAGATTCCGGAGTGGATACAGAAGATGCACAGCTTGTAGCAGCGTGTCTGAAAGAGTATATGGCAGGATATCAACAGCGTAATTCAAATTTCGTAGTATTCAACGCTGTGCTTCATATGGACGAAGCCACACCTCACTTACATATTGACTATATTCCTGTTGGTCATTACAAGCGTGGACAGGATACACAAAACGGCATTGCTCAAGCCTTAAAAGAAATGGGATTCGGAAGTGGAAAAGATGCAATTGCACGTTGGAGAAAATCAGAAATTGAAGTACTGAATCAAATCTGTCTTGCACACGGTATCAGACCTTTGGAACCTGAAAAGTCAAGAGGTTCGATGTCAGTTAAAGAGTACAAAGAAGCAAGGCAAGAAGCAGATAAACTTAAAGCTGAAAATGTCCAACTCAAAAGCGAAAATGAGGGTATTTCTCGTGAACTTACTGAAACAAAAGCAATGCTTGAAAGGGCAAATAAGAAAAAGGTTCAGCTTGTTGATATTGGGAGCATTGCGGTTAAGCCGACCATTTTTGGAAACAAGGTTACCCTTGATAAAAATGATTATGACAAACTTCAAGCTCTTGCTGAAAAAGAAGTGGTCAGCGTAAAACGAACCAGAAAACTTACTGCGGCTAATCAACAACTTAGCAAAGAAAATACGGAATTGAAAAGTACAATAAACCAGCAAGCAGCTGAACTTGCCAAATATAAGAAACCTGCAACAATATCAGTCAAGACACTTATGAAAAGTGCAAAGGAGACCTCTGAAAAGGAGAGGTTAAGATCTGACTTGCAAAAAGCAAAATCATTCATTTCAGCTAATGGACTTACAGAAGAATTTCACAAATACAAATCAAATACAAAAAATCACGAATTAGAGTAAAGGAGATTTACTATGACACAGGAAAGAAAAAATGCAATCGTTGATGACATTATGGCACTTCTCATTCAGCTTACTGATGAGGAGACAATACAGGAAACAAGCCGTAAAAAGCCTGTTGAGATGCTTACGATCAAAGAATGTACTCAAGCGGTAAAGGGACTAAGCGAACACACTGTTCGTCAACTGGTGGCACAGAACAAGGTCAAATACATTCGTACAGGTCAGGGCAAACGTGGCAAAATCCTCATTAATAAGGAAGAGCTTCTCAAAGTTTTTGAAGTCTGATGAACTGTTTTGAAGAAATAAGAAATCGTCTTGAAATACGGACAGTTGCAGAACGTTACGGAATTGAAATCAAGCGTAATAACATTTGTCTCTGCCCATTTCATGACGATCACCACCCCTCTGCACACATATATCCCAATGCGTTCCATTGCTTCACCTGTAATGTGCATTATGACATTTTAGGTTTTGTTATGGCACTTTTTGATCTGTCGACTCTTGATGCAGCAAGAAAGCTGAACGATGATTTTCAGCTGGGTATTGCATTTGGCAGACAGAAAACTTCCTATAAACCAGCTTACAACGAAAGTGCTGAACTTCGTGAGATACGCCGTAAAAAACGTGAACGCTTTGAAAAATGGGAACATGAAGCGTGGCAGACGATTCACGATTATCTATGGTTCATGCGTGACTGGTTTGAGAAATACAAGCCGTCACCTGATGATACATATATAGATGATCGTTTTCACATTGCGAATGTTGAATATCGTCATGCAGAAGAATTCTCAATCGACTGGATTCAGCAGTTTTCAAATGAAGAAAAGGTTGAATGGAAGTGGGTAGTTGATAAGATGAGAAGATTTCTTGATGAACATAAAGAGGAAGAAAAACCACAAAGTACAGAAAGTGCAGGGACATATATTGAGATTTCAAGGACAAAATCACCAGACAGTATTCCTGTTAATTGGTGATAATCACAAGAAAGTACAGGAAACCCACAAAGTCCAAGGACAAAAACTATAACATTTCAGGAGGTAACAGACAGCACTATGGCTGCAATCGATAAACGTGGAAACACATTCAGAATCAGAGTTTTCGTTGGCACTGATGCGAATGGCAAGAAGATTATGAAGTCCACAACATTCACTCCGCCGACATATACAACACCGAAAAGGGCTGAGAAACTTGCTCAGGAGTTCGCCTTTGAATTTGAACGTCAATGTAAAGGATATATTAGTTTCAATGAAAATATGAGATTTTCAGAGCTTGCAGATTGGTATTTCACCAACTTTGCACCGGTAGAATTAAAAGCATCGACTGTTTACACTTATACCGGACAGTATAAGAAGCATATCAAACCTGTTCTAGGCAACATGAAATTAAAAGATATTACAACGCCAAAACTGACACAGGTAATGCAGTCATACAATTTAAATCCTGCGACTGTCAGAAAATTGTATGTCATTATTCAGTCTATTTTCAAACGTGGTATGGAACAAGGATTTCTGCGTGATAACCCTTGCCATAACGTCATTCTTCCAAAGAATAAGGAACAGCACAAAGTTATGGCTCTTACAGAAGATGAACTAAAACACTTTGTGAAAATGCTTGATGAGAAGCCATGCGATGAAGATGTTAAGCGTATCATCAGAGTGCTGCTTTATACAGGAATGCGTTCGGGAGAGTGCTTTGCACTACGCTGGGAAGATGTTGACTTTGAGAATATGTCAATTTCAATCAAGCATACGCTGAATGACATAGGCGGAAAGCATGAATTGACACCGCCAAAAACGAAAAAGAGTATCCGAACAATCGGTATGAGTAAAACTGTTGCTAATATATTTCAAGAACAGAAAAAATACACCGATGATTTGAAAATTGCTCTTGGTGATAGTTATGCACATCCAGAAATGGTATTTCCATCAGCAAACGGCAATTATCGTGACAGAAGTTCTGTTTTGACTTCGCTGAAACGCTTTACCAAAGGCACAGAATTCGAGCATATGACGTTACACAAGTTAAGACATTGCAATGCTACTATGCTTTTGAATATGGGCGTAGATCTCAAAATCATCAGTGACCATTTAGGACATTGTGACATCAATGTCACAGCTGATATTTATGCAGATGTGCTTAGCAGTACACGAAAAGTGTTGGCGGATTCTATTGAGAAAAAGCTGACTGAATAAAGAACAGAAATTACAGCAACATAAAAAAATCGCTCTGTAAAACACAGAGCGATTTTAAAATACTTTTTAGTTGTCCAGAAGTTGTCCAAATGGACTTCTGAAACAAAAGAAATAACGCAATATCGATAAAAAATCGATGTTTCCTTATCTCTTTGAGAACTGTGGAGCACGTCTTGCGGCTTTGAGACCGTACTTCTTTCTTTCCTTCATTCTTGGGTCACGAGTGAGGAAGCCTTCCTTCTTGAGGAGAGGTCTGAACTCATCGCTAGCCTGAAGAAGAGCTCTTGAAAGACCGTGTCTGATTGCACCAGCCTGACCTGTTACTCCACCGCCTGTTACTGTGCAAACGATATCGTACTTATCCATTGTATCTGTTACAGCAAATGGCTGACGAACGATGAGCTTGAGTGTCTCAAGACCGAAATAATCGTCAATGTCTCTGCCGTTGATTGTGATCTTACCTGTACCCTCGTAAACACGAACACGGGCAACAGAATGTTTTCTTCTACCTGTGCCATAGAAATATGGCTGCTTTGATTCGTACATCTAAATTGCTCCTTCCTTACAGTTCGTATTTAACAGGCTTCTGAGCAGCATTGTTATGCTCAGCACCCTTGTATACTCTGAGTCTCTTTGCAGCAGCTCTGCCAAGTGTGTTGTTAGGAAGCATACCCTCAACAGCAATTGTCATAGCTCTGTCTGACTGATTAGCCATCATATCTGAATACTTGATCTCCTTAAGACCGCCGATCCAGCCTGTGTGCCACTTGTAAGACTTCTGATCAAGCTTCTTGCCTGTGAGAACAGCCTTATCTGTGTTGATGATGATTACATGGTCGCCGCAGTCAGCGTGTGGTGCGTAAGTTGGCTTGTGCTTACCACGAAGAATGTGAGCAGCCTTAGCAGCAACTCTACCGAGTGACTGACCTTCAGCGTCGAGAATATACCATGTGCGAGTAATGTCGCCTGCTTTTGGCATATAAGTTGACATATTATTTCCTCCATTCAGAATTTTAAAAAGTCTGTTCACAGCCGCATTTTTCGCCCTGTGAACTCACAACGATGTCTATTATACAACAGCTTTTCACGATTGTCAATAGCCAAAACGCTGAATTTTTAATTTATATCCCTCATTCTCTTTAATTCTCTTCGTTTTGCTCCATTTCTCTCGATTTCTCACAATTCATTTCACTTTTGCCTTTTACACTAATATACACAGTAATATGGCGTAAACTAAAGATAATCATAGCATAAGCAACGTATATTCAATATTTAACTGTCTACGTTAGAATATGTGCTTATATGTCTGTATTTGCATTTTCAGCATATGCTTTTCTTCTGCACCAAAATCCTGCAAACCGTCTGCTTTACTGTATTTTCAGCTTTATTCATCTTCGAATGAAAAAATATCCTCTACAGATACACCAAATACCTTTGCAATATCCATTGCAAGCTTTAATGACGGATTGTATTGTCCTTTTTCAAGACGTATGATGGTTTCACGCCTGACGCCCACTTTTTCGGCAAGGTCACCCTGCTTCATGTCAAGCTTGGCACGATATTCCTTGAGTTTTGTTTTTAGCTCCTGCATTACTCGTCCTCCTCATCGGTGCTGAGCTTGCCCTCATGGTGGAGGAAAAATCCGCTTTCAAGGGTCATATAACTGAACCAGAATATAAACCATACTTGATATAGTCTGTCGCTGTTTATCTTTATGGTTATACTTCCTTCCCAGAACATTGATATAAAGATCACTACTGCTAATATTATCAAAAACATTTTTGTGATACTTTGATGTGCCTTGAGCATATTTTCTTTTGCCATTTCGTCCTCTTTGTCAACTTTCTGACAGCTTGCATACAGCCATATTACTGCAAATAATGCCGTCATAGCAGCCAACACAACGAATATCACTGTCGCCCATGTTGTATTATCAAGCTTGTAATGCTCCGCAGTCTTTTCAAATATCTCTGTGACAAGTATTGCAATTCCTGTTACCATACGCTTTTTGTGATATTCTCTCAGAGTTATCTTTTTCTTTTCTTTTTTCGCTTTCATTTTTATCCCTCTAGTTCTCATCATCATCGAACTTACTTTCAAAATACAGACCTATAAAATTGTACACCGCATAGCAAAACCATATCAAGCCCGTTATAACATATTCGTTTAGTGTGACCTTAAATCTTCCTAAAATATCGGAAAACAAAGTCATAACTGAAATAAACAGGCAGGCAATCGTGAACAGGAACGTTATAAAAGTCTGATTGACCTTTGCTGTTGTCTGCTGAGTAAGCTCGTCATTTGTATCTCTTTTGCCGACCGTGGATATCATCTTTGTTATGCATATGGCGATCAGCGCAAGCGTTCCCAAAGATACGATAAGGTTTATCACATTGGTAAGTGTGTGCCCTTTCTTTATCGCAGGCAGCACCTTTTCCATAACCCAATAGAATATCCACATCGCTCCACCCAGCGTGCCCAAAATACCCATATGTCTGTAATACTTTTTGTATGATATTTTGTCTGTTTTTATCTCCGTTTTGTCATTCATTTCTACATCTTCTTTCATTTGTGATTTAAACAGCTGCATATACAAGGTGATTTATTTATCACCTTATGTGACAATAATATCACTTTCACCTTGCAAAGTCAATAGAAAAGTGACAAATTTATCACCTTTGTGCATATACACTAATCGTGCGTGATCAGTTTGTACACATTTATGTACACTGACAACAAAAAGAGCGGAACAAAGTCCGCTCATGAAATTATTCTGTTTGTGAATTTGAAATTTCTTCGTTGCTACTGTCGGTGTCGCTTTTATCTTCTGTGAATATTTCTTTGCATACAGCACTAAATTCATCGTCACGTAGTGAAACTTTATTTTTTATCACGTCTGTAATGGTGAATTTTCTGTAGGTGAAGCCGTCATATACTATTAAAAAGGAAATAGTGTAGTTATCAGAGCCATGTTTGCCTTTTACTGTTACTGTGTAGTTGTGACCGTTCTTTGTGCAATCCCACTTTGCGTCCTCGCCTAGATAAGAAGCTATGCACTCACCGATTACCTTTGATGAATTTCCCGAAAAGTTGTCAAGGCTTTGCACATAACTGTTCTGTGCGGATACGAGCATATAGTTGTTGTCTATTTTTATGCTCTGCGTAAAACCATTCATGAACAGTGCAGCGATAATGAAAAATCCACACATTATTGCTTTATAACGCTCTCTGCCGCAAAGCTTTTCACGCTTATAAACATAAAAAGGCGTTAGCCATACCCATTTGAAAAGGTGTGCCGCATCAATGCCATGCTTTATAAGCTGTTTGCAATCTGCAATGGAACAGCCTATCATGAACAGCGGAACAAGTATCCACAGGAACGCTCCTGCGGTGGCAGAGTTTGCATAGTTTTCAAGAAACAAGCCGATAAGCGGAACAAAGCATATGAACCATATCAGCCCATTGTTAAGGGACATTGCTTTGGCAGAGTTTGAGTTGCTTTCGGTCTGCGGTGCATTTATTGTAATATCCATTTTGTCCTCCGATTTTTTAAGCTACTTATATTATATAATATTTTTTTCAAATAATCAATAGCTTATGTTTTTGTTTATTAGTAACAAAACAAACGTTCGGCATTGTTCTGAAAAATGTTTAATTAATGTATTTACAAAATCGTTGACTTTGTGTTATAATATAATTTGTATGTAAAAAATTCTTCAGATCCGTAAGAAAGGAAATGAGAAATGGCAAATAAAAAGGAATATACAAATGAAGATATAGTATCCCTTAAGGGGGAGGACAGAGTAAGAAAGCGTCCTGCGGTAATATTCGGCTCTGACGGACTTGAGGGCTGTAAACATTCTGTTTTTGAAATTCTTTCAAACTCTATAGACGAAGCTCGTGACGGTCATGGCGATAAGATAATCGTTACAAAGTACAATGACGATTCTATCGAGGTGGAAGACTTCGGACGTGGTTGTCCTGTTGACTATAACCAGCGTGAGAAAAAATATAACTGGGAGCTTGTTTACTGCGAGCTTTATGCAGGCGGCAAGTATAATAATAACGGCGGAGATAACTATGAGTATTCTCTTGGTCTGAACGGACTAGGTGCTTGTGCGACGCAGTATTCATCTGAGTTTATGGACGTCGAGGTTTTCCGTGACGGATATAAGTATGACCTGCACTTTGAAAAGGGAAGAAACGTTGGCGGTCTTAAAAAGGAAGAAACAAAGCAGAAAAAGACAGGTACAAAGACACATTGGCGACCTGACCTTGAAGTTTTCACTGATATAAAAATTGAGAACGAATATTTTGAGGACGTTCTGAAAAAGCAGGCTGTAGTAAACCCTAATATCACGTTTATCCTGCGTATACAGCGTGAGAACAATTCTTTTGAAGAAAAGACGTTCTATTATGAGAATGGTATCGCCGATTATGTTGCAGAGATAGCAGGTGAAAAGCCTCTGACCTCGGTGCAGTTTTTCACAGGCGACCGCAAGGGTCGTGACCGTGAGGACAAGGACGATTACAAGGTAAAGCTTTCTGTGGCGTTCACTTTCTCTAATCAGGTAAAATGTCTTGAATATTATCACAATTCAAGCTTTCTGGAACATGGTGGCTCACCGGAGGACGCTGTAAAGAGTGCTTTCACATCTCAGATAAATGCTTATCTCAAAAGCAACAATAAGTATCTGAAAAACGAGAAGCCTATTACTTTTCAGGATATCGAGGATTGCTTGGTGCTTGTTTCAAGTTCGTTTTCTACACAGACTTCATATGCCAATCAGACAAAGAAAGCTATCACAAACAAGTTTATCAAGGAGTGCATGACAGAGTTCTTGAAGCACAATCTCGAGATATACTTTATTGAAAATCCTGACGAAGCGGTGAAGATAGCAGAGCAGGTTCTTGTAAACAAGAGAAGCCGTGAAAAGGCTGAGAAGTCAAGAATAGACCTGAAGAAAAAGCTTGCAGGCTCTATCGACCTTTCAAATCAGGTGCAGAAATTCGTTGACTGCCGTTCAAAAGACCTTTCTCAGCGTGAGCTTTATATCGTGGAGGGCGACTCGGCGCTCGGTTCTGTAAAAATGGCAAGAAACGCTGAGTTTCAGGCTGTTATCCCTGTAAGAGGAAAAATACTCAACTGCCTTAAAGCCGACTATGATAAGATATTCAAGAATGAGATAATCACAGATCTTATAAAAGTCATAGGCTGCGGAGTTGAGGTCAAGACGGGCAAGAACAAGGAGATATCCATGTTCAATCTCGACAACCTACGCTGGAACAAAATAGTTATCTGTACTGATGCCGATGTTGACGGCTTCCATATCAGAACGCTTATACTCACAATGCTTTACAGACTTGTGCCGACCCTTATTGAAAAAGGATATGTTTATATTGCGGAGTCACCGCTCTTTGAGATAACGACTTCCGACAAGACTTACTTTGCATATGACGAGAACGAAAAGACAAAGATACTCAAAATGATAGGCAATAAAAAGTTTGATATCCAGCGTTCAAAAGGTCTTGGCGAGAACGAGGCGGAGATGATGAGCCTTACGACAATGGACCCTGCCACAAGACGTCTTATAAAGATAGAGCCTGACGATATTGAGCAGACACAGTGGATGTTCGATATGCTCTTGGGTGACGATCTGCAGGGAAGAAAAGATTTCATCACCAATAATGGTGTTGATTATCTGGATATGGCGGATATTTCATAAGCTGTTTGAGGGGAGAGCATTATGGACGCAATTTTTATATGGTCGTCTGCGCTTGTGATATGTGTTGGACTTCCATTGTTTTTCACAGTAATAAATGTTATAAGGCTTTTTGAGAATGCACCTAAAGAATTGGACAGACCGCTGTTTGATGTGCTGACGGTGGTAATTGGTTCGCTGCTGTCTGTTTTTGACCTTGACTGGTTAGGTCTTGGCGTTGAATATGATGTTCCTCTAACTGTTCATGGGGAATTTCATACACCCATAGCAGGGGAGTATAGGTTTAGTTTTTTCTTCCTGTTTTTTATAGCTATGGTGTGCATTGTACTGTTGAGTGTTATAACAAAGAGAAAACCGCCGTTGTTTGCGGCTATGCTCATTGCAGGGGTGTATATGGGCAATGTGCTTGATATACTGCTGGTGATACAGCTTTTGAAGAATATGGATAACTTTTTCACGGTGATGATGTTGGTTTTTCCAATGAATTATATGCTTATGTCCGTAAGGCTCATTCGCCGTGAAATAAAGGCGCAGACGGGATATCTCAGCAATTCGGCGGAGAAAAGCGGCTTTATGGGCTGGCTTAATAAGCTTCTCACAAAAAGCCTTGGTTGGTATCTTATCAGCTTTGTGGCAATGATACCGCTCCTTGCGGTGATGCTTTTGATACTTGTTTTATTTGGACAGCGCCCTGACAGCATAGTAAAGGCTTTCACGGAAACAGCCGATTGGACGTTTTCTCAGCAGATACCTCCGCCGCCTGATTACTCACAAGGGCATTATCTTTGCACAGTTGCGGCAGGGGGACACGCTAAGCTCGTCAAACCTCAGCGAATGGGTCTGCGGCGTGGGGATAAGATAGTTGTGAACAGACAGCTTTGTGTTGCAAACGCATTTGAAGAGCTTATACAGGATAAGCTTCCACGTTTTCACAAATGTGTGAGAAGCTTTTACGATAAACACGGATATCCCATTTCACAGCATATATCGACGAAATTGCGTGCTGATGTGGTCTATATCCTTATGAAACCACTTGAATTTATTTTTATTGCGGTGCTGTATATGTTTGACGCCGATCCCGAAAGCAGGATCGCTATGCAGTATACAGGCAAAAAGTGCACCGACCTTACGAACTTTATGAAAGGATAGATTTTATGGCAAGAAAAAAGGCAGAGCCTAAAAAGACTGCTAAACCAAATAACAACGCATATATCGAGGGTGCAGGACTTGTTGCAGACGAAAAGATAACAATGTCTCTTGAAAAGAACTATATGCCATATGCCATGAGCGTTTTGGTATCAAGAGCGTTCCCTGAGATAGACGGTTTTAAGCCCTCACACAGAAAACTGCTTTATACCATGTATAAAATGGGACTTTTAAACGGAAAGCTCACAAAGTCTGCCAATATCGTTGGTGCGACCATGAGGCTCAATCCTCACGGCGACGGTGCTATATATGAAACCATGGTAAGACTTTCACAGGGCAATGAAGCGCTTTTGCACCCATATGTAATGAGCAAGGGTAACTTCGGTAAGGCATATTCAAGAGATATGGCTTATGCTGCCTCTCGATACACTGAGGCAAAGCTCATGCCTATCTGTCAGGAGCTTTTCGGAGATATAGACAAGGACACTGTGGATTTTGTTCCTAACTATGATAACACCACCACAGAGCCGACCTTGCTTCCTACTACTTACCCGTCAATACTTGTTAATGCAAACGTTGGTATAGGCGTTTCTATGGCTTCATCAGTTTGTCCGTTCAATCTCAGCGAGGTTTGTGAGACAACTATCGGGCTTATGAAAAATCCTGATTTCAACGCTCTTGAAACGCTGAAAGGACCTGACTTTCCGGGCGGTGCTTCACTTCTATATGATGAGGAGGAGCTTGATAAGATATACCGCACAGGAAAAGGCTCTGTTAAGCTGAGAGCAAAATATCAGTATGACAAGGAGTCAAGGTGTCTTGAGATCGTTGAGATACCTGCCACTACCACAGTTGAAGCAATAATCGAGAAGATAATTGCTCTCGTTAAGGCAGGCAAGATAAGAGAGGTATCATATATCCGTGATGAAACGGACATTAACGGTCTGAAAATAGGTATAGATATCAAAAAGGGCGTAGACCCTGACAAGCTTATGCAAAAGCTTTATAAGCTGACACCGCTTCAGGACTCGTATTCATGCAATTTCTATATACTTGTTCACGGCTATCCAAGAATAATGGGCGTTTATGATATAATTAAAGAATGGGTAGCGTTCAGAATGGATTGCGTTCGACGCAGAACAAGCTTTGACCTTGCAAAGAAGAAAGACAAGCTCCACCTTCTGAAAGGTCTTGGAAAAATACTTCTCGATATCGACAAGGCTATAAAGATAATCAGAGAAACAGAAGAAGAAACCGAAGTCGTTCCAAACCTGATGATAGGTTTCGGCATTGATGAGATACAGGCTGATTATGTGGCTGAAATAAAGCTCAGACACCTTAACCGTGAGTATATCCTCAAAAGAACTGCCGAAACTGAGGACCTTGAAAAAGCTATTGCAGAGCTTGAAGATATTCTTGGAAGCGACAGAAAAATAAAGAATATCATCATTTCCGAATTAAAGGAAGTTTCAAAGAAGTATGGTCAGCCAAGAAAAACTCAGTTCTATTATAAGACTGATATCGAGGAGATAGACATAGAGGACGATATCCCTGACTACGCCTGCAAGCTTTTCCTATCTCAAAGCGGTTATTTCAAGAAATGTACTCCGCAATCACTGAGAATGGCAAGCGAGCAGAAGTATAAAGAGGGCGATGGTCCGCTTCAGGAAATGGAAAGCACCAATAAGACGGAGCTTCTGTTCTTCTCTGACAAGGCAGCTGTGTATAAGACCAAGGTATCGCAGTTTGCCGACACAAAGGCAAGCTCTCTTGGCGACTATATTCCTGCAAAGCTTGGTTTTGATGACGGTGAGGGCGTTGTGTCCATGGTGAATACTGTAGATTATTCGGGCTATATGATATTCTGTTTTGAAAACGGAAAGGTGGCAAAAGTGCCGCTCAATGCCTATGAAACAAAGACCAACAGAAAGAAGCTTGCCAACGCTTATTCTGCAAAGGCTAAGCTTGTGGGAATGTTCTTTGTGCAGGATAACGCTGAGATAATGCTTCGCACAACTAACGGCAGAGCAATGATATTTGATACAGCGCTTCTTATGCCTAAGTCCACGAGAGATACTATAGGCGTTCAGGTCATGACACTTAAAGCGAAGAATGCAGTTGTTGATAAGGCGTTTATCGTTGACGATGAGACAGCAGCAGGCCTTTCAAAATATCGCAGCAAAACGATACCTGTTGCAGGCTGTTTTGCAAAGGATATCGAAGACCCTGACCAGATGCACTTCTGATATATGTTTTTTACAGCGGATAGACTTCTGTCCGCTGTTTTGCGTTTGTTGACTTTTTACAGAGATTATGGTATACTTGTTTTGAAAAGGTGTGCAAATGCACGGATGTTGCAAAAGGGAGTTGTTTTTATGGAGTGTCCTAAATGCCACAAGTCAGTTGACGATGATGACATTTTCTGTCCTAACTGTGACACAAGATTAAGACCAGACAAAAATACATCTATCATGAAGCGTTTCAAAAAGCAGAATAAACCGCTAAATGTGGAAATAGTGGGTGAGAAAAAACATAAATTGTCTGAAAGCAAGCTCAAGCTTATTCTTATAACAGTGGCGGTAGTGCTCCTTGTGGTGCTTGTCGTCCTTATCGTTGTGAATATTATAAGCGGAAAGGGTGAAAACACCGCTGAGAGCATTTCTGAATATATCGGCGTAGATGTTGCAAAGGCTCAGAAAAAGCTTGATATGCACTTTAAGGACGAATCGGCTTTTCAGGGAGTGAACAATGCACTGAATTTTGATTATATCATTGAGTCTGATGACAGTGTTAATGTTGATGGCATAAATTATCCTGAATGGGCGGCGTTTGTTACTGTTGATGATGAAGAACGTATACAAACCGTAAAATATTCAAATTTCAAGGTGCTTAAAAACAATGCAAATGGTGAAAAAAAGAGTAAAGCTATCAACCTTGATAAGTTTGAACAAGGTGCAAAGTGGAGTGGCTTGTCAGATGCCATAGACCTTGAATATTACGGCATCGTATGGTCAAAAGACACTAAAAATTATATATACCGTTATTGGTATGAAAACGACGCAGGTGATGATCAGCCAGTGGTGCTTAATGTAACGTTCGATACGGATAATAAGTATCTGTATTATTCTTCTACGCTTATTTATCCTGAGTATCTGTAAAAGGGTCATAATGTTACAAAAGAAATACAAATTGTTGCGTAAATTCTACAATTGCACAAAAAAACTTGACTTATGCTCGGTTTGTTGCTAATATAAATTGATGAATAACGTAAAAAGGAGGTTCGGTATGGATCCTAGTACTAAATTATGTATGGGCTGTATGAACGAACTTGGTTCTGACGGTCGCTGTCATTATTGTAGCTATACCGACGATATCCCGCATTTACAGGCTTATCTTGCACCGAGAACAGTGCTTGACAACAGATATATAGTCGGAAAAATGCTTTCATATAATGGTGAGGGTGCGTCTTACATTTGCTACGATATGGTTGGCAAATGCAAGTGTGTGGCAAGAGAGTATATGCCTGACACTCTTTGCGAAAGAGATAGCGAAAGTCAGCGACTTGTGGTGAATCCAGATTGTCTGGCTAAGTATAAGACATTTATGTCTGAGTTTGCAGACGTGAACAAAGTTCTTTCACGCATGAGAAATCTTCAGCATATCGCCACGGCAAAGGATATGTTTTGCGAGAATAATACGACCTATGTCATACTCGAATATGTGGAGGGCGTGACGCTAAAGAAATTTTTACAGTCGAATACAGGCTTTCTCACATGGGAACAGGTCAAAAAGCTTTTTGTGCCATTGTTTACAACATTGAGCATTATACATAATGCAGGTATCATACACAGGGGAATATCTCCTGAAAATATTATTGTTACAACTGATTGTGAGCTTAAACTTACAGGCTTTTGCATAAGTTCTATAAGAACATCTAATACAGGGCTTTCTCCTGAGTTCTATTCAGGATATACCGCCCCTGAGCAATATTCTTCGTTAGAATGGCAGGGCACATGGACTGACGTTTATGCACTTGCTGCAGTTCTTTATAGAATACTAACAGGCTGTATGCCCCTTGATGCTTATACCCGTACAAAGAATGATACTATGGTCGAAGCTTGCAGAGTCAATCCAAGAATACCACAGCATATCTCACGAGTTCTTTCAAGAGCTATGAGAGTTCGTGGCGAAGAAAGAATACAGACAGTTTCAGAGCTTGTTACTGCACTTTTTGAGCAGCATACAACGCATATGGAACACCCTAAGGGTTCAACTCAGACTATTCCTATACAGCATGTTCCAAGACAAAGAACGCAGTCAAGGCAAATGCCACAGCAGACTCGTGAGGAAGAAAAGCCTAAGAATAAAACGGCTACGATAATAGGCTGGACGGTGCTTGTGATAGTGCTTTTGCTTTCAGTTTTTCTGCTATATGAGTTGTTTTCAGGTCCGTCGGACAGCAATAATGATTCGTCTGAGGATAAGGTCATTTCTTCTGATGATGCAGATGGAGTTGACAGCGAGGTATTCGTTTACAGCACCACAGTTGCTACGCCTAAGGTGACTGATGCTGAAAGTCAGTCAGAATATGGCTATGGCGCTATAATGCCTAACGTTGTGGGTCTGGAATACAATACTGTTGTAAAACAACTTGGTGAGGATTTTACTATCAAGGCTGAATATTATTATTCTGATGTTGACGATAAGGACGTTGTTAAAGAGCAGAGCATACCAGAGGGTACTGATTTTGATCCGTCTTTGAAAAATGAGCTTGTTCTTAAAGTATGTGCAGGCCCTGAAAATGTTCCTGTTCCTGATTTCTCTGGCCTGTCAAAGAAGGCTTACCTTGAGCTGCTTGATTCTTATAATATCAAGTATAAGGTCGTTACCGATTTCTCAAGCTCTGTTTCTGCAGGATATGTTATGGCGACAAGCGTTAATGTTGGAAACACTGTGAATGTTAAAAATGGTGATGTGCTTACAGTTACAGTTTCCGCAGGTCTTGTGACTACTACGACCACTACAACAAAGGCAACAGAGCCTAAGCCTGATACGAACACAGGCAGCTCTTCTGAAACAACACCAGCTCCGGCTGTTGTGCCTGCTGAATAACGAAAACGTTTAATAAAATGTTAAAAAATAAACAAAGCCCTTGACAATTCAAGGGCTTTGTGCTATGCTCATTATAGATTATTAGGAAAGTAACAGGATAAATTGTTTCCTGGTTTGGAGGTATTTTACATGGCTAAGAAAATTGGTGTACTTACCAGCGGAGGAGATGCTCCGGGAATGAACGCTGCTGTCAGAGCAGTATGCAGAGCTGGTCTTGCAAAGGGTATGGAAGTCGTAGGTATCCTCAGGGGATATAACGGCCTTCTTAACGGTGAAGTTATTGAGATGAATGCAAGAACTGTTTCAGGCATAATCCAGAGAGGCGGTACTTGCCTTTATACTGCAAGATGTCCTGAATTCAGAGATATCGAGGGCGTAAAGAAGGGCAGAGATAAGTGTCTTGAAATGGGTCTTGACGGTATCGTAGTTATCGGTGGTGACGGCTCATTCAGAGGTGCGGCTGATCTTTCAGCACAGGGTATCCCATGTATCGGTCTGCCTGGTACTATAGACAACGATATTTCATGCACAGAATATACTATCGGTTATGATACAGCTATGAACACGGCTATGGAAATGATCGATAAGATCAGAGATACAGCACAGTCACATGACAGATGTTCAGTAGTTGAGGTAATGGGCAGAAACGCTGGTCACATTGCTATCAACGTTGCTGCTGCTGTAGGCGCTGAGGCTGTTATCACACCTGAGAAGCCTTATGACCTCAATGCTATTGCTCAGAAGATGGAGCAGACAAAGAAGTCAGGCAAGACACATTTTATCATTGTAGTTGCTGAGGGTGTTGGCAAGACAGAGTATATCACAAGAACTCTTCAGGATATTACTGGTGTCGAGTCAAGAGCTACTATTCTCGGTCATGTTCAGAGAGGCGGCTCTCCTACAGTAAGAGATAGAGTTGTCGCAACTGAAATGGGCTATCACGCTGTTGAACTGCTCGAGCAGGGCATTGGCAACAGAGTTGTTGGTATGAAGGACAACAAGATATATGATGTAGATATTCAGGAGGCTCTTTCAATGAAGAAGCCTTTCGAGGAAGAGCTTTACAAGATCCTCAATGAAACTGCATTCTAATTTTTCATGAGGTCTGAGTCTTTAAGACTTTGACATATTACAGAGTAGAAAACTGAGCGTTAAGTGTCCGTCGGACGGGGAGTTGCCGTCGGAACGAAAAAGGTAGAACCTTTGCGGTTCGGTTTTCGCATCCCGCTGAATGTGTAATTGAAGCTTTTTATAGCGGCTCTGCACATCCCGCATGGGTAGTGTGCAGAGCTGTTTTTATGCTCCGTTATGCACAAAGCGACAAGCTCGCAGAATAAGGAGGTAAATTTATGAAGAGCTTCGGAAGAATGTTCTATGACTCTTTCAAGTCACTGAAAGATCTTAGAACATTGACAACAGCAGGAATACTGATAGCGTTGGCGTTTGCTATCAGATCATTTTCCATTGAGGTAACGCCTGACTTGAGGATCGGTTTCACTTTTCTTGCAACCTGTACTATAGGTATGCTTTACGGACCTGTGGTATGTGGAATGTCTACATTTGTGCTTGACTTTCTAGGATATATAGTGCAGAACAAATCCCCGAGAGCCTACAGCCCACAGCTTGCAATGGTAGTTATTATTTCAGGTATCATCTACGGCTGTCTGTTGTATAAGTGCGATTTTAACAACAAAAAGCTTCAAAGCTACATAAGGATCGCAATTGCAAGAGGAAGTGTTATACTTTTCTGTAATATAGGACTTAATTCTTATTTCCTGTATACACTTTATGTAAACAAGGCTTTTGGCATCACAAACCTCACCAAAGAAGGAATGAGCGGTTTTCTTACATACTGCACACCGAGAATAGCGAAAAATCTTATCCAGCTCCCTGTGGATCTGATATTGCTCATGATATTCCTGCCTGCTGTGAAGTTTGCTTATGAAAAAGTAAGAACACAGTTTGGACATAAAGCGACAAATACATGATTTAAAGCAGCGGCAGAAATGTCGCTGTTTTTTTGCGTGAAAATATACAAGAAAAATGGGGTACTAATGTGAAATTTAGGTGAAACACTTGAAATTCGTTGAGATTTAGTGTATAATTAAAATTAAGTTATTTTTAAGGCAGGCTTCTGTCTTTTATTCAGAAAGGTCTTGAGTGTATGATAAATGTTGGTTTTATCGGTGCAGGAAATATGGGCTATGCTATCATGAAAGGCATTGCAGGCAGTAAAATGAGTAAGGATATTCAGCTTTACGCTTTTGATAAATATGCTCCGATACTTGATAGACTTGACGAGCTTGGAACAGTAAAATGTTCAGGCTGTGCAGAGGTAGTTGAAAAGTCAGAATATGTTTTTCTTGCAATTAAGCCTCAGCAGCTTGACGAGGTGCTTGATGAGATAGCTTCTGCGGTAACGAAAGATACGGTCATAGTTTCTATATGCGCAGGCATTACAGATGATTATATCGCTTCAAAAACTTTGGTTGGCGCAAAGGTAGTGCTTGTTATGCCAAACACCCCTCTTCTTCTTGGGGAGGGCGCAACTGCTCTTTCACGCTCTGACAGCGTAACAGATGAGGAGTTTGAGCTTGTTTGCAATATCTTTGGCTCATGCGGTATGTATGCCGTCATATCAAAGGATAAAATGAAAGAGATAATAGCAATAAACGGCTCATCTCCTGCTTTTATCTATCTGTATGCTCAGGCATTCGTAGAGTATGCGAAGAGCGTTGATATTGATGAAACAGTTGCAAGAGATCTTTTTGCAAAGTCGCTTATCGGCTCTGCCAAAATGATAACTGACAGTGGCAAGTCACTTGACGAGCTTATTGAAATGGTATCATCAAAGGGTGGCACAACTATCGCTGGTCTTGAAAAGCTCCGTGAGGGCGGTCTGCCAAAGGCTGTTGAGGACTGCTGCAAGGCTTGCACTAAGAGAGCTTACGAGCTTTCAAAATAGTTATTTTTTCTGCACCGTGGCATATACATTACTCAAAGGAGTGATGTATAATGAACAGCGGGACAGGCATATACAAAAGCGGAGTTCTTGCATTTTTTGCAGGAGCTATCCTGATTGGTGCGCTTTTGGGTGCTGTTACTTTTTGCTTTATGGGCAGCGACGAGCTTTCAATGCTGTCGGTGTTTTCAAACAGCTTCGTTGACGTGAGGTCGTCAGGTGATCTTGAAGAAATTCTTGTGAGGTCTTTTTTCAGTTCGAGTGTTTTTTTAGCGGTTGTGTTTTTGTCAGGTTTTTCTTCACTGGGACAGCCTTTAGCTGTTGCAGTATTGCTGTTGCGCGGCATGGGCTGGGGTGTTGCAATGTCTCAGCTTTACAGCATTTACGGCGGACATGGTGCATTACTTTCAGCGATGTTTGTACTTCTTCCTGCGGTCATAACAGCGGCGGCACTTATGATAGCCGCAAGGGAAGCTGTCGCTATGTCAAATATCCTGCTGTGCATTGTTTTTTCTGAAGGACAGCATGGCGGTCTGCGACAGACGGTGCGGCTTTATGCTGTTAAGTTTCTTGTGCTTGAAGCAGCGGCGGCTGTTGCGGCTGCGCTTGAATGTCTGCTGACGATTATTTTTGCAGGACGAATTTAGTATACAGTATACAAAGAATGAAATAAAATTCGGGGCAATTTCGGGGACTATTAATTTTAAGGAGCGGTGTAATGTCTTTATTTGGTAATTACAATACCCCTGGCAGAGGTGTGCTTAAAGCACCTCAGGAGAAAAAGGGTATTTTTAAGTTTTTTGAAGTCTATGGCAGGCATATGTGGAAGCTTATGGAGCTTAATTTGCTGTATTTCGTTTTCTGCATACCGCTGACGCTTATGGTTATACTTATGCTTATGACATCAAATCCAATATGGCTCTTACTGGCGATACCGTCAGTATTGGTAGGACCTGCAACGGCTGCAATGACAAAGGTTTGCCGAAATTATTCTCAGGAAAGAAATGCGTTTTTGCTACATGATTTCTGGGATTCTTTCAAGAAGAATTTCAAGCAGGGCACTATCATGGGTGCCATAGATATCATCTTCGCTATAGGATTTATGGTCGGGATTCCAATGTATAAATATTGGGCAGAGCAGAACTCCATGATATACATTCCTTTTGTTATCTGCATAAGCTGTCTTATCGTATTCTTCATGATGCACTTTTACATCTATCTCATGATAAGCTCCACTAACCTTAACATGAAGCAGATAATAAAGAACTCGTTTTATCTTGTGAGTCTTGGCATAAAGCAGTCTCTTTGGTCACTTCTGGCATCGCTTATCGTCATTGTTATGATGTATCTTTTCCTGCCGTATTCTCTGTTCATATTGCCATTTTGGCCTCTTTCGTTCATATGCTTCGTGACTTGCTTCAATTGTTATCCTGTTATCAGAAAACACGTTATCCAGCCTTACTACGATCAGCGTGGTGAAAGCAATCCTGAGTTCGCATACAAGAATGCAGACCCTGACGAACAGCTCTTTGAGGATAGAGCGGCGGAAGAAACTCCTGTCAAGACCAAAGAGAGCAGAAAAAAAGGCAAAACAATCTCATAAAAAACATAAGGACAGCTCGTTTGAACTGTCCTTTGTTTATGCTAATTATTTTTCGATTTCGCCAAGTGAAAGCGCTTTGAGATAAGCGTTTATGAAACCGTCAAGGTCGCCGTCCATAACAGCGTTTACATTGCTGTTTTCAAAACCCGTTCTGTGATCTTTTACAAGAGTGTATGGCATGAAAACATAGGAACGTATCTGGGCACCCCATGCGATCTCTTTCTGAACACCCTTGATATCCTCTATCTTCTCTAGATGTTCACGCTCTTTTATTTTGATAAGCTCTGCTTTGAGCATTTTCATTGCATAATCCCTGTTCTGGAACTGTGAACGCTGTGTCTGGCATGATGTAACGATGCCTGTTGGTATGTGGGTAAGTCTTACGGCTGATGAGGTTTTGTTGATGTGCTGTCCGCCTGCACCGCTTGCACGATAAACGTCCATTTTAATGTCCTCAGGACGGATATCTACTTCGATTGTATCGTCTATTTCAGGCATAACGTCCACCGCTGAGAATGACGTGTGTCTGCTTCCTGAGCTGTCGAAAGGTGAGATACGCACTAGTCTGTGTATTCCTGCTTCACTTTTAAGATAGCCATAAGCGTTTTCACCCTCCACGATAACGGAGGCACTCTTCATGCCAGCCTCTGCACCCTCGAGATAATCAAGAGTAGTCATTTTGAAGCCGTGGCTTTCACACCATTTGTGATACATCCTGAAAAGCATTTCGCTCCAATCCTGCGCCTCAGTTCCGCCTGCTCCTGCATGAAAGTTGATGATAGCGTTGTTGTGATCATACTCGCCTGTGAGCAGAGTGTCAAGCTGTGCGGCGTCAAGACCCTCTTTTAGAGTTTTAAGGTCAGACTGTATTTCGTCGATCATGTCCTCGTCACCCTCATCGGCTGCCATTTCAATAAGCACTTCGATATCCTCAAATGACGACTTGAATTTATTGTATTTTTCCAGTTTGCCCTCAAGATTTCTTGTTTCCTGCAAAACCTTCTGCGATTTCTCCATGTCGTCCCAAAAATTAGGTTCTGCGGCTTTTTCGTGAAGCTCTGCGATCCTTTCCTGAGAACGCTCAATATCGTATACGTCATGCAGCTCGCTGATGATAGGTCTAAGAGCTTCAAGCTCTGACTTTAAGTTTTCTAAAAATACCATATCTTTTTCTCCTTATTTTATATCATTATATATTATAAAACTTTTTTTGTGAAAAGTAAAGGAAAAATATAAAAAAACTATAGCATTTTCCTGAAAGTTGTGCTATAATGTTACTTAAGAGCTTTAAAAAGCCTGTTTCAGCAAGAAAGGAAACCCGATATGGCTAATTATACAGGAAAAAAATGCTTTTCCTGCGGAGAAGTATTCAAAGATGGTGACGATATAGTTGTATGTCCTGAGTGTGGCACACCTTATCATCGTGAGTGTTATCTTAAAGAAGGAAAGTGCATAAATGACGCTTTGCATGAAAGTGGTCAGAGCTGGGAGCAAACTCAGGAGAGTGTAGAAAGTGAGAATATACGCTGTATACGCTGCGGTTTTGAAAATCCGCCTGACAAGCTATTTTGTGAAAAGTGCGGAACACCGCTTACGAAAAATGATACTGAGGAACGTCCATTCAACGACATGGACACGCAAAATAACGCTCAGCAGACCGGCCCTGACGGACAGCCTTACGGTCCGTTTGGCAGACAGGTTGTATTTGATAAGGACTCAGATCTTGAAGGCATTAAACTAGATGACTATGCAAAATTTGTAAAGACAAATCCGCTCATATTTTTGTCTAACTTTATACGTTTTGGTAAATTTGGTGGAAAGATTTCCATAAACTTTGCGGCTTTCCTTTTTCCACACCTGTATTTTCTGTTTAGAAAAATGAATATTGTGGGTATCATCATGCTTGTGGCTACGGCACTGCTCAATATACCTACTGCGATAGAATATCTTAGTGCAGGGACAATGGGTTTCTCGCTTGATATCGGCATCGATGTGACCGGAAGGGTTTTTCAGGGCATTTCCGCTGCGACATGGTATGTTTCAATGGCACTTCAGTTTGTGGCAGGCTTTTTCGGCAATTATATGTATTATAAGTTTGCACAAAAAAAGATCCGTGAGATAAGGTCGGAGGACGGCACTGAGCAGGAGATAGCCGAAAAGATAGTAGCAAAGGGCGGTACGTCATGGGGGGCTGTTATTCTTGGCTTTGCCGTTTATTCTGCGATAGTTGTGTTTGGCATTTTTGGTGTTACAAAGATATTTGCATGATTTTACAAAAAGTTCATAAAAAAACGCAAGTGTGTAGGTTTGTCAATCATATTGGACACTATTATTAAGAAATTCGATAGGCGAAAACCATTTGAGGGGACGCATAGG
>NZ_JBCPGA010000029.1:0-30716 GCF_040914135.1 Ruminococcus sp. RTP21204st1_B2_RTP21204_210225
AGACGTGGCTTAAATGCCATGAATTTAGAAATTGCGATGATTTGCTGTGGTTTTAATCTGCATAAATTTCACTTGAAGAAGATCGCAATCAGAAAAGCAGCCTGAAAAAGATATTTTTCAACATTTTAATAATCGGCAAAAAGCGCTGTATTTTCTGCCGGTGTGTTTGCTGTACCCTTTTTTCAAGATTAGATAGTTCTTTTTTGCTGTGTGATATATTAAAACCCGTGGGCTTCCATATCGAGGAAATCCACGGGCTTTGTTGCGCTTTTTTTTACAGCGCCTTTATATAGCGAACTAAAAATTAGTCTCTAACAGCTGTAACGACGCCAGAACCTACTGTTCTACCACCCTCACGGATAGCGAAACGAAGTCCCTCTTCGATAGCGATTGGAGTGATAAGCTCAACATCCATCTCTACGTTATCGCCAGGCATGCACATTTCCTTGTCAGCAGGAAGTGTGATAACGCCAGTAACGTCTGTTGTTCTGAAATAGAACTGTGGTCTGTAGTTGTTGAAGAATGGAGTATGACGGCCGCCCTCTTCCTTCTTCAGAACGTAAACCTGACCTGAGAACTTTGTGTATGGGTGAATGGAACCTGGCTTACAAAGAACCTGGCCTCTCTGAATGTCAGATCTCTGGATACCACGGAGAAGTGCACCGATGTTGTCGCCTGCCTCAGCGTAGTCAAGGATCTTTCTGAACATCTCGATACCTGTTACAACAGTCTTTGGTCTCTCAGTTGAAAGTCCGAGGATCTCAACTTCGTCACCAGTCTTGAGCTGACCTCTTTCAACTCTACCAGTAGCAACTGTACCACGGCCTGTGATTGTGAATACGTCCTCAACAGGCATCAGGAATGGGAGATCAGACTTTCTGTCTGGTGTTGGGATAAATGTGTCAACAGCGTCCATAAGGTCAAGGATTGGCTTGTAAGCTGGATCTGAAAGATCGTCTGGAGCTTCAAGAGCTGCAAGAGCTGAACCCTTGATGATTGGAGTCTCGTCGCCAGGGAAATCGTACTTGTCGAGGAGCTCTCTGATATCCATCTCAACGAGGTCGAGAAGCTCTTCATCGTCAACCTGGTCAGCCTTGTTCATGAAAACAACGATAGCTGGAACGCCTACCTGTCTAGCAAGGAGAAGGTGCTCTCTTGTCTGAGCCATAGGACCATCAGAAGCAGCAACTACGAGGATAGCGCCGTCCATCTGAGCAGCACCAGTGATCATGTTCTTTACATAGTCAGCGTGGCCTGGGCAGTCAACGTGAGCATAGTGACGGTTCTTTGTCTCATACTCAACGTGAGCTGTGTTGATTGTAATTCCTCTCTCTCTCTCCTCTGGAGCTGAGTCGATGTTGTTGTAATCCTTCTTCTCAGCAAGACCTTCAAGAGCAAGAGTCTTTGTGATAGCAGCAGTAAGAGTTGTCTTACCGTGGTCAACGTGACCGATTGTACCAATGTTAACGTGTGGTTTGGTTCTTTCGAAATGTGCCTTTGCCATAGGAATTTTCCTCCTTAAAATTTAATAGTTTCCGATTTAACATACCGTAGTATAATTATATCAAATAAAATGCAAATTTGCAATAGAAAAAGCAGAAAATTTTCCGCAAATTTATTAGTCCTTGTTTCTTGAAGCCATGATCTTCTCAGAGATAGACTTTGGTACCTGAATGTAGCTGTCAGGCTCCATTGTGTACTGTCCACGACCCTGTGTCTTAGAACGCAGGTCATTTGAGTAACCAAACATTTCAGACAGTGGAACGAGAGCGTCTACCTGAACAGCACCAGTTCTCTGCTCCTGACCGAGGATCTGTCCACGACGGGAGTTGAGGTCGCCTATAACTGTTCCGAGATAATCATCAGGAGCGATAACGCAAACCTTCATGATAGGCTCAAGAATGATTGGTGAAGCCTTTCTCATAGCCTCCTTGAACGCCATAGAACCGGCGATCTTAAATGCCATTTCAGAAGAATCGACTTCGTGATAAGATCCATCGTACAGCTCGACCTTAACGTCAACTACCTGGAAGCCAGCGAGAACGCCGTTCTCCATAGCACCCCTGATACCTGCATCAACTGCTGGAATGTATTCCTTAGGAATAGCACCGCCGATAACCTTGTTGATGAACTCATAGCCCTTACCGGACTCGTTTGGCTCAACGTTGATCTTAACGTGACCGTACTGACCCTTACCACCTGACTGCTTAGCGTACTTGTAATCAACGCTTGCAGGAGCAGTAATTGTTTCCTTATATGAAACCTGAGGAGCACCGACATTTGCCTCTACCTTGAACTCACGGAGAAGTCTGTCTACGATGATCTCAAGGTGCAGCTCGCCCATTCCGGCGATAATTGTCTGACCTGTTTCCTCAGAAGTATAAGTTCTGAATGTTGGGTCCTCTTCAGCAAGCTTTGCAAGAGCGATACCCATCTTTTCCTGACCTGCCTTAGTCTTAGGCTCAATAGCGAGCTGGATAACAGGCTCAGGGAATTCCATTGACTCAAGAAGTACAGGGTGCTCTTCATCACAAAGAGTGTCACCTGTTGTTGTGTTCTTCAGACCGATAGCGGCACCGATATCACCAGCGTAGATAGTATCGATATCCTTTCTAGCGTTAGAGTGCATCTGAACGATTCTTCCTATTCTCTCGTCCTTATCCTTAGTGGAGTTATAAACTGTAGAACCGGCTGTCAGAACACCTGAATAAACTCTGAAGTAGCAGAGCTTACCAACGAATGGGTCTGTAGCAATCTTGAATGCGAGAGCAGCGAATGGCTGATCGTCGCCTGAAATTCTCTCAACTTCCTCACCTGTGTTTACGTCAGTACCCTTGATGTGTGGTACGTCGATAGGTGAAGGCATATAATCTACAATAGCGTCAAGAAGCTTCTGAACGCCCTTGTTTCTGTATGAAGTTCCGCAGGTAACAGGTACCATTGTGTTAGCGATAGTACTCTTTCTGATTACCTTCTTCATCTCGTCGATAGTGATCTCTTCGTCTGCGAAATACTTCTCAGCGAGATCGTCATCAACTTCTGCAAGATGCTCGATAAGGTCAGCGTGATACTGTTCAGCCTTTTCCTTAAGGTCCTCAGGAATCTCTTCCTGACGGATATCCTTTCCAAGGTCATCATAGTATACATAAGCCTTCATTTCGAGCAGATCGACGATACCCTTGAAGTCGTCCTCAGCACCGATAGGGAGCTGGATAGGAACGGCGTTACAATGAAGTCTTTCATGGAGCATATTCAAAACGTTGTAGAAGTTTGCACCCATGATATCCATCTTGTTGACATATACCATTCTTGGTACCTGATAGTTATCAGCCTGTCTCCAAACTGTTTCAGTCTGAGGCTCAACACCACCCTTAGCACAAAGAACTGTTACAGAACCGTCGAGTACACGAAGTGAACGCTCAACCTCAACTGTAAAGTCAACGTGGCCTGGAGTATCTATAATGTTGAGTCTGTGACCCTTCCAGTAGCAAGTAGTAGCAGCAGAAGTAATTGTGATACCTCTCTCCTTCTCCTGTGCCATCCAGTCCATTGTAGATGCACCGTCGTGTGTTTCACCGATCTTATAGTTTACACCGGTATAAAACAGGATACGCTCTGTAGTAGTAGTCTTGCCGGCGTCGATGTGTGCCATGATACCGATATTACGGTAGTCCTGCAATTTACATTCTCTTGCCATATATATCCTCCTTTATACCTCTTACCATCTGTAATGAGCGAAAGCCTTGTTTGCTTCAGCCATCTTATGAGTTTCGTCACGCTTCTTGCATGAACCGCCAACGCCGTTAAGAGCGTCGAGGATCTCTGCTGCGAGTCTCTCTCTCATTGTGTCCTCGTTTCTCTCACGAGAATACTTTGTTATCCATCTCAGACCAAGTGTCTGTCTTCTGTCAGGACGAACCTCCATTGGTACCTGGTAAGTCGCACCGCCTACACGGCGAGCCTTGACCTCCAGCTCAGGCATGATGTTATCCATAGCCTCCTGGAATACTTCAAGAGCAGGTCTGCCTGTCTTTTCTTCGACAATTTCAAATGCTCCGTAAACGATCTTCTGGGCAACACCCTTCTTACCGTCAAGCATGATGTTGTTTACAAGACGTGTAACAAGCTTAGAATTGTATACTGGATCCTGAAGCACGTCTCTCTTTGTAACTCTACCTCTTCTTGGCACTTTAATTCCCTCCTTCACAAATAATGAATTCACAGGTACTCGCTCTGTAACCACGGCACACAGCCGTTTTACAGCCCCGTCAGTTCCTTGTAGAGTCAACTAATATATATTAATCACTCCACATAAACTGTGGTCTTCGCAATATGCGACAATGAGTTATTACCTTGTTACTAAAATGAGCTTTTCAGTTTTTGATTACTTGGCTGCTCCTGCCTTTGGCTTCTTAGCGCCATACTTGGATCTCGCCTGCATTCTCTTAGCAACGCCCTGAGCGTCGAGAGTGCCTCTGATGATGTGATATCTTACACCAGGGAGGTCCTTAACACGTCCGCCTCTGATAAGAACAACGGAGTGCTCCTGAAGATTGTGTCCGATACCAGGGATGTAAGCTGTAACTTCGTTTCCGTTTGTGAGCTTAACTCTGGCAACCTTTCTCATAGCTGAGTTTGGCTTTTTAGGTGTAGCAGTTCTTACTACTGTGCAAACGCCACGCTTCTGTGGGCAGCTCTGATCGATAACTACCTTCTTCTTTGAGTTGAAACCCTTCTGAAGAGCAGGAGCTGTAGACTTGTCTGCAAGGACATTTCTTCCTTTTCTTACTAACTGGTTAAAGGTTGGCATATTTTCTCTCCTTTCATAGATTTGATACTATATGCTGATATACAATACATCAGCATACCTTGATATTATACACTATTCTCCGTCTCTTGTCAAGCACTTTTTCTTGACTTTTTTAACTTTTTGAAAATTTCAGTTAAATTTTCTGTCAAAAGCTATAAAAAGCACAGGGCAGCGGTTTTTCACGCACTGCCCTGCAAATTATCCCTCATTCCGTCTTGCTGTCTGTATCTAAAATTTCTCCTTTATCCGCCACTTCGACCTCTGTCTCGCTGAATCTATGATAAGTTATAACACAATCGCTGTCGTCAGTCTTGTCCGAATAGGTTATATCGTTTTGTACTTCGTTGATATAAAGTTTCAGATCATCACTAAAATAGGTGTTTGCACCCGTTGCAAATTTAATTGCAACGAGCCATTCATTTTCATCAAAGAAGTAATTTCTGTTTTTCTTTACCGTAGCACTTTGGAAACCATACAATTCATTATTAGTATCTTCCTGCTCCACAATATCCTTATAATTGGAAGTTATACTGAAATATCTTCCGTCCACCTTGATAATTATGCCTTCCTTTGACCCTCCTGCTGTGGAAACGTTTATGGCTTTACCCTTTTGAATTGGTGTTATTATCAGCGGATAGATAATATCCCTTTCGTAATTGTCAGCATCATAATTGATATGCTTAACAGAATTTACCAGCGTATCAATTTTAAATCCCCAGTCCTTTTCAACAGGATTTAGCACAATGCTGAAGTCGTCAGCTTGCAGTATCATATCTTCGTATATATGCTGTACACTATCAAGAATGAGCTTATCAAGCTTTTCCTTGCCTGTATCCTTTGAACTGTCGATATCATAAGCATAGGCTATTGATGATCTAAGTGAATAATAGAAGTCTGTTCCAAAGCTGTCGCCACCGACCGTTTCGCCAAGACCTGTTGCGATCTCATCCGAGTTCCAATTACTCAGATTATCGCAGTTTGTGCCGACTGCGATTTTTTCGCCCACTTTCAGTTCGTCCGCATAAACAAACTTCCCTGTGGTAACATCTTTCGCTCTGAAATCAAGTTTAAACGCAGCGTAATAGTGGTATTTCAGGTATTCATATTCATTCACAGTAACATAGTCGATCAATCCGCCCTTTTCAGAGGTGTATTTCTCAACATATATCTTATCGACAAAAAGATATCCCGTTCCGTCCGAGCCGCAGCCGGCATACGTTCCGACCGCCGTTATCTCTTTGTCTTTAACGACCTGCTTAAGCGCATTTTGTGCCTGTTCTAAATCAGCCGTAAGCTCAGTGCTGTCAAGGCTTTCCGAACTGTCTATACTTGGCTGCTGCATACCGACATTGATCTTATGCTCATCACCGCTGCGATAAAGGGTCAGCGCACCGCCCACCACCAGAAGCAAAGCCGCAAGCACCGCACCTGCAAGCTGAAAGCCTGTAAGTTTTGTTTTATTTTTCTCTGTAGGCTTGTCATACATAAGCACACTCTCCTTCCAATCCGAAGGAGTTTTTATACAGTAAAAAGCATTTATCTTTTTCATTTGCTGCCCCTTTCTGTGATATCCTCATTGCAAACTATACCTTCAGTCAATGTTATGCTGAAAGTCCAGCCCCAACATAATAGTTTTTACCTCTTTTGTAGGGGAGCGGCTCAATTTCTGTTTCACAGAAATGCGACGTCCCAATGCCCTAGTTTTTTATTGACATTTATATAGTTCACAACATTATCATATCCTTCAGTTGTTCTCTTCCACGTTTCAAATGCGTTTTTATGGTATTTTCCTTTATCTTCGTAAGCTGTGCTATCTCCTGCACTGACAGCTCCTCAAAGTAATAAAGATAAATACTATCCCGATATTTCGGGGGAAGTCTGAAAATAAGGTCAAGTATCTCTATGTCGCTGCCGTCCTTTGAGAAAGACGTTATGCTGTTCAGATCGACTGTGTTTTTCCTCAAACGATACCGCAAAACACTCCGGCATTCGTTGAGAGCCACTCTGATGAGCCACGCTTTCGGGTTTGGCGGCGTGCCTTTTTTCATCTGCTTGAAAAGCTTGAAGAACACGTTCTGATAGCAGTCCTCAGCGTCGGAAAAATTTCCCGTGTGCACCACGCAAAGCCTTGTTACCATATCCGAATACTCCTCTACAAGTTGGCGGTATTCGCTTTCGGTCATATTCTTCATGCTTTCACTTCCCTTCATATACTAAAACGCCGTGGCAGGCAAAAAGGTTTCATACAAAATAAAAAAAATCAGCCCGCATGAATGAACCATGCAGGCTGATATAAAAGTCATTAGAATAACGGTGTTTCTGCGGTGTTATGGTTAGCCGCACTCTCATTCTTGACCACCTGAACGTTGTTGTAAACGTCCATACCGGTGCCGGCAGGAATGAGCTTACCGATAATAACATTTTCCTTAAGACCCATGAGCTTATCGGTCTTGCCTCTGATAGCTGCGTCTGTAAGAGCCTTAGTTGTCTCCTGGAATGAAGCAGCCGACAGGAATGAATCCGAGTAGCTTGAAGCCTTTGTGATACCCTGAAGAACAGGAACAGTTGTGATAAGTCTTGCGTTCTCATCGCCGGCGTCGATCTGAGCCTGTATCTCCTCGTTGAGTCTTGCGACCTCTCCTCTGTCGATAAGTGAACCAGGGAGCAGATAGCTTGAACCGGAGTCGTCTATCTTGACCTTTCTCATCATCTGACGAACGATAACTTCAATGTGCTTATCGTTGATATCAACACCCTGCAGACGGTAAACCTTCTGAACTTCGGTGATGATGTAGTTCTGAACAGCCTTAGGACCATTAACTGCAAGGATATCAGCTGGGTTGATAGAACCCTCTGTGAGCGGCTCACCGGCTGTAACAGCCTGTCCCTCACGAACTCTTATCTTGTAGCCGTATGGGATAGCATAAGACTCCTGCTCAGGATTTTCAGTGTCCTCGCTTGTAACAGTGATCTGCTTGGTCTTCTTGACTTCCTCGATCCTAACTACGCCGTCGATCCTTGTGATGATAGCAGCACCCTTTGGACGTCTGCTCTCAAACAGTTCCTCGACTCTAGGAAGACCCTGTGTGATATCTTCCGCAGAAGCGATACCACCTGTGTGGAAGGTTCTCATTGTAAGCTGTGTACCAGGCTCACCGATAGACTGAGCGGAGATTACACCGACAGCCTCACCGACCTGAACGATATTTCCGTTTGCAAGGTTAGCGCCGTAGCACTTAGCGCAAACGCCATGCTTAGCCTGACACTGAAGAACTGATCTGATAGAGATAGAATCCTTGCCCTCAGCTTCAAGTGCAGCAACTATTCTTTCAGCGTCATGAACGTTTATGAGCTTGTTTCTTGAGCATATCATCTCGCCTGTCTTAGGATCCTTGAGATCCTCAACAAGATATCTACCCACAAGTCTCTCGCTGAGAGGCTCGATCATTTCGTTTCCGTTCTTTATGTCGAATATCTCGATACCAACGTGAGTACCGCAGTCCTCCTGACGAATGATAACGTCCTGAGAAACGTCAACAAGACGTCTTGTAAGGTAACCTGAGTCAGCAGTACGAAGCGCTGTATCGGCAAGTCCCTTTCTCGCACCTCTGGAAGAAATGAAGTATTCCAGAATGTTAAGACCTTCACGGTAGTTAGCTCTGATAGGCATCTCAATTGTTGAACCTGATGTGTTGGCGATAAGTCCACGCATACCTGCCAGCTGTCTGATCTGGTTGATAGAACCACGGGCACCTGAGTCAGCCATCATGTTGATTGGGTTATATGGGTCAAGGTTAGCTTTCAGAGCCTCTGTAACTTCGTCTGTAGCGTTGTTCCAGATCTCAATGAACTTCTTTGACTTCTCTTCTCTTGAAATATAACCTCTCTTATACTGCTTGTCTATCTTGTCAACAAGTCCGTCAGCCTTTGCAAGGATATCCTTCTTAGCCTCAGGGATAGAAGCGTCGCATACTGCAACTGTGATAGCAGACTTTGTAGAATACTTATAACCAAGGCTCTTGATGTTGTCGAGAACTTCGGAAGTAGTAGTAGTACCATGCTTCTGGATACATTTATCAATGATATCAGAAAGCTGCTTCTTCTTTACAAGGAAGCTTATCTCAAGATCGAACTGCTTTTCTGAATTTGTTCTGTCAACAAAGCCAAGGTTCTGAGGAATGATAGAGTTGAAGATAAGTCTTCCGACTGTAGCGTCTATCACCTTTGATACCTGCTTGTCGCCTATCTGCTTGGTAATTCTTACCTTGATAGCAGCATGAAGTGAAACGATGTGCTGATCGTAAGCCATAAGAGCCTCGTTCACATCTCTGAACACCTTGCCCTCGCCAGGCTCGCCGTCCTTCTTCAGTGTCAGGTAGTAAGAACCAAGTATCATATCCTGTGTAGGAACTGCAACAGGGCGTCCGTCTGAAGGCTTCAACAGGTTGTTGGCAGCCAGCATAAGGAATCTTGCCTCAGCCTGAGCCTCTGCTGAGATCGGCAGGTGAACAGCCATCTGGTCGCCGTCGAAGTCAGCGTTGAACGCTGTACAAACCAGTGGGTGAAGCTTGATAGCTCTGCCCTCTACAAGGATAGGCTCGAATGCCTGAATACCAAGTCTGTGAAGTGTAGGCGCACGGTTGAGCATTACAGGGTGACCCTGAATAACGTTTTCAAGTGCGTCCCAAACCTCTGGCTCAGCTCTGTCTACCTTTTTCCTTGCAGACTTGATGTTGATAGTAGGATTGGTGTCAACAAGTCTTTTCATAACGAAAGGCTTGAACAGCTCAAGAGCCATTTCCTTTGGCAGACCGCACTGATACATCTTAAGCTCAGGGCCTACGACGATAACAGAACGTCCTGAATAGTCAACACGCTTACCAAGAAGGTTCTGTCTGAAACGTCCCTGCTTACCTTTGAGCATATCTGAAAGTGACTTGTATGCTCTGTTGTTAGGACCTGTAACAGGTCTGCCGTGTCTGCCGTTGTCGATAAGTGCGTCAACAGCTTCCTGAAGCATTCTCTTTTCGTTTCTAACGATGATGTCAGGTGCTTCAAGCTCCAGCATTTTCTTAAGACGGTTATTTCTGTTGATAACACGTCTATAAAGGTCATTAAGGTCGCTGGTTGCGTATCTTCCGCCGTCCAGCAGTACCATAGGTCTGATATCAGGTGGTATAACAGGTATAGCCTCCAGTATCATCCACTCAGGTCTGTTGCCTGATGTTCTGAAAGCTTCAACGATCTCCAGTCTTTTCAGAAGCTTGATACGCTTCTGACCCGCAGGAAGATCCTTCAGCTCAGTTTTAAGCTCTTCTGAAAGCTTCTCGAGATCGATCTCTTCAAGAAGCTCCTTGATAGCCTCAGCGCCCATGCCGGCTCTGAACTCGTCCTCGTCATACTTTTCCTGCATTTCGCTATAATCCTTTTCAGTAAGGAGCTGACCCTTGATAAGCTCAGTGTTACCTGGATCTATAACGATGTATTTTGTGAAGTAAAGAACTTCTTCAAGTCTTTTCTGTGATATTTCAAGCATCTGTCCTATTCTTGACGGAGTTCCCTTGAAATACCAAATGTGAGAAACAGGTGCAGCAAGCTCAATGTGACCCATTCTCTCTCTACGAACCTTGGCTCTTGTTACCTCAACGCCGCAACGCTCGCAGACTTTGCCTTTAAAGCGAATTTTCTTATATTTACCGCAGTGACACTCCCAGTCCTTTGAAGGTCCGAATATCTTTTCGCAGAACAATCCGTCCTTTTCCGGCTTCTGAGTACGATAGTTTATTGTTTCAGGTCTGGTAACAACGCCGTAAGACCACTCACGGATCTTCTGAGGCGAAGCAAGACCGATCTTGATTGATGCAAACTCATTGAATTCCAACAGCAGTACCCTCTTCCTGTTTAGTTTGAAGCACGGCAACAGCCGACTTCTATATGAAACGGTCGCAAGGGCGGAGCCTTCCGCCCTTTGACCTCAGCTTATTTAGTTACTGTGCAAAATTATTCACCGTCATTAAGGAACAGATCAGACTCGTCGGAAGCTGCGCTGCCCTCCAGTTCGGAAGTGCCGTTCTCGTCTTCAGCCATGAAGCCCTCGTCGAGATCGCCCTCGTCAACGCCGAAATCGATATGATCTTCGATAGCAGGCTGTGGAACAAGCTCCTCGTCCTCGTCAAACGACTGCTTAAGATCTATTTCCTCGTTATTGATGTTGAGTACCTTGAGATCCAGACCAAGTGACTGAAGCTCCTTAACAAGTACCTTGAACGCCTCAGGAACACCAGGCTTAGGAACATTCTGTCCCTTAACGATAGCCTCGTATGTCTTGACTCTTCCCACAGTATCGTCAGACTTAACTGTAAGGATCTCCTGAAGTGTGTAAGCAGCACCGTAAGCTTCGAGCGCCCAAACTTCCATTTCTCCGAATCTCTGACCACCGAACTGAGCCTTACCGCCGAGTGGCTGCTGTGTTACCAGTGAATAAGGACCAACTGAACGTGCGTGTATCTTATCGTCTACGAGGTGGTGGAGCTTCAGGTAGTACATATAACCGACTGTAACTCTGTTATCGAACTTCTCGCCTGTTCTTCCGTCATAAACAGTGAACTTGCCGTCCTCGCTCATGCTCAGTGCGTTAGGGTTGATGACCTCGTCCATTGTGTGGAGAGTGAATTCATCGTCCTTATGCTCCAGATAATTCTGCTGAGCCATTTTGAAGCATTCTCTGATGTCTGCCTCGTGAGCGCCGTCGAATACAGGAGTCATTATCTTCCAGCCAAGAGCCTTTGCCGCCATACCAAGATGAACCTCAAGCACCTGACCGATGTTCATACGAGAAGGTACGCCCAATGGGTTAAGACAGATATCAAGCGGAGTACCGTCCTCAAGGAATGGCATATCCTCCTGTGGGAGTATTCTTGAAACGACACCCTTGTTACCGTGACGACCCGCCATCTTATCGCCCACAGAGATCTTTCTCTTCTGTGCGATATAGCATCTGACGAGCATATTTACTCCAGGAGAAAGCTCGTCGCAGTTCTCTCTTGTGAATATCTTAACATCAATGATAGTACCGGCCTCGCCGTGAGGTACCTTAAGAGAATTATCTCTAACTTCTCTAGCCTTCTCACCGAAGATAGCTCTCAGAAGTCTTTCCTCAGCTGTCAGCTCAGTTTCACCCTTAGGTGTTACCTTACCAACAAGTATATCTCCCGAGCGAACCTCTGCGCCTATTCTTATGATACCGTTCTCGTCCAGATCCTTAAGAGCGTCCTCGCCAACGTTAGGGATATCTCTTGTGATCTCCTCAGGTCCGAGCTTTGTATCTCTGGCTTCTGTCTCATACTCTTCAATATGGATAGAAGTGTACTTATCCTGCTTTACAAGGTTTTCGTTCAGAAGAACGGCGTCCTCGTAGTTGTAACCTTCCCAAGTCATGAAGCCGATAAGAGCGTTCTTACCAAGTGAAAGCTCGCCGTTTGAGGTAGCAGGGCCGTCACCGATTATCTGATTAGCTTCAATTCTCTCGCCCTTATTGACGATAGGTCTCTGGTTTGTGCAAGTACCTGCGTTGGAACGCTTGAACTTAGTCAGCTCATAAGTTCTGAGCATACCGCTGTCCTCACGGATAACGATCTTGTCAGCGTCAACGCTCTCAACAACGCCTGCGTTCTTAGAAACAACAGCAACGCCTGAATCAAGACAAGCCTTGTATTCCATACCAGTACCAACGATAGGAGACTCAGTCTTGAGCAGAGGCACAGCCTGTCTCTGCATGTTTGAACCCATGAGCGCACGGTTAGCGTCATCGTTCTCAAGGAACGGGATACAAGCAGTAGCCACAGAAACTACCATTTTAGGTGAAACGTCCATGAAGTCGATCTTCTCTCTCTCTATCTCGAGGATCTGATCTCTGTATCTGCCGTTTACCTTAGGTCTGGCAAACTTGTTATCCTCAGTAAGAGGCTCGTTTGCCTGAGCGACCATGTAGTTATCTTCAACGTCAGCCGTCATATAAACAACTTCGTCAGTTACAACGCCTGTTTCCTTGTCAACACGTCTGTAAGGAGCTTCGATAAAGCCGTACTCGTTTATCCTTGCGAAAGAAGCAAGGTAAGAGATAAGTCCGATGTTAGGACCTTCAGGCGTCTCGATAGGACACATTCTGCCGTAGTGAGTATAGTGAACGTCACGGACCTCAAATCCGGCACGGTCTCTTGAAAGACCGCCAGGGCCGAGGGCTGAAAGTCTTCTCTTATGAGTAAGCTCAGCCAGAGGGTTGTTCTGATCCATGAACTGTGACAGTGGAGAAGAACCGAAGAACTCTCTGATAGCCGCAGTGATAGGTCTTATATTGATAAGAGCTGTAGGAGTAACGACCTCAGTGCCCTGTGACTGAATGTTCATTCTCTCACGGATAACTCTTTCCATTCTTGTGAAACCGATCCTGAACTGGTTCTGAAGAAGCTCGCCTACTGAACGGATTCTTCTGTTGCCAAGATGGTCGATATCGTCAACAGTACCAACGCCCTCGCAAAGGTTGAGGAAGTAAGAAACCGTAGCGATAATATCATCGATAGTGATGTGCTTTGGAACGAGGTCGTCAGCCTTAAGTTTGATGTTCTCCTTAAGTTCTTCCTCATTCTCAGAATCCTCAAGAATTTCCTTGAGAGCCTTGAAAGATACCTTTTCGTTGATGCCAAGCTCAGTGCAGTCAAAATCAACATAAGCGTTGATGTCTACCATGCCGTTGCCTATGATCTTAACTTCACACTCTTCAAGCTTTGTAACAGCCTCGCCTGTTGCGGAAGTAAGATGCTCCTTTACCTCAACGTCAACGTAAGCCTCCATAACACCTGCGGTCTCGATCTCCATAGCCTTATCAAAGCTGATAAGATCGCCAGCCTCAGCCATTACCTCGCCTGTCATAGGATTTACAACAGGTCTTGAAAGTCTGTGACCTGAAAGTCTTGAACCAACGCCAAGCTTCTTGTTGTACTTATATCTGCCAAATCTTGAAAGATCATATCTCTTAGCGTCAAAGAACAGGTTGTTCAGGTGAGTAACAGCAGAATCTACTGTAGGAGGCTCGCCCGGACGGAGCTTCTTGTAAACCTCAAGAAGAGCTTCCTCTCTGTTAGCAGTCTGATCCTTCTGCATGATAGTCTGAGTAAGTCTTTCATCAGGACCGAAAACTTCCTCGATCTCCTCGTTAGTACCAATACCGAGCGATCTCAGGAAAGTAGTAAGAGGGATCTTTCTGTTTTTATCGATTCTGACATAAACCACGTCGTTAGAATCCATTTCATATTCAAGCCAAGCACCTCTGTTAGGGATAACAGTTGTCTTGAACAGATCCTTACCGGTCTTGTCCTTATCAAAAGCGTAATAAACACCTGGTGAACGCACCAACTGAGAAACGATAACACGCTCTGCACCGTTGATAACAAAAGTTCCGCTGTCGGTCATTTTAGGGAAGTCACCCATAAATACCTCGGACTCCTTGATCTCGCCGGTCTCGGTATTGTTAAGTCTTGCAGTAACTCTCAGTGGCACTGCATAAGTTACATCTCTCGCCTTGCACTCTGCAACAGAATACTTAGCCTCTTCGTCGAAATGGTATCCAACAAAAGTCAGCTCCAGCGTACCATTATAATCAGTAATAGCTGAAACATCTCTGAAGACCTCCTTCAGACCTTCATCGAGGAACCACTGATAAGAGTTCTTCTGCACTTCAATAAGGTTAGGCATCTCCAGAACCTCATTGATCTTGGCAAAGCTCTTTCTCGTGTTCTTACCAAGTTTTACGTCCTTGACATTCACCATAGGCTCAATCACTCCTTAATTTATTTGGAAAATACATTTATATAATACTATATAACAATCGTATTCGCCAGTGGTTTTGGCGGTGTTTTCCATGATTTTCTGCACTCAAAAACGCATGAAATAGGTGGAAAACTCCATTATGATACAGTATACTATTATATAATATTAGCAAGTCCTTGTCAAGCATTTTAGCTTACACTTCTCACCGATTTTCCTATTTTCTCCGATTTGAACAAAAATCGCACAATTCGACGCAGAAACTTCTACTATTACCAATGTGTTATCAAATCGTAAATTTTTTCGTTTACCCAGCTGCTTTTATCACCCTCCGCCTCATTATCTCCACCCTAACCTACCCTTTATTTCATTACTATCTGCACCAACTTGTCTGCCATTACATAATAATTCCGATTTACTTGTCATATCCAACAAAAAATCACTTAACAAATTGTGCAAACAAATGATTTATATTTTAATTTGGCAACATTTCAGCAATTGTTGCATTTTTTATGCAACAAAAGTGGTGATTTTCGGGATAAGTAGAAAGCGTTTTGATACTTGCGGGCACGTACAAGCCCTGCGACTTAGTGAAACCGAGGTGAGTTTCTGGAACAGGCTGTAGAGTACTTGTGTCAAAGCGTGGGTGTGCATTGCGGTATTTTGTGTATGCAAAACCTAGGGCATTATACTCGGTGACACACCCCGGACGCAACTTGAAAATTGAATATATATATCGGACAAAATTACGGCAACAAATCTGTAGGGGCGAACAGCGTTCGCCCGTCGAAGAAACAAGTCCACGATTACAACCATTGTAGGACAGAACAAAAAACTATCCTATCACGCTTGTAGGGGCTTGGCGAAATTTCTGTTCGCAAGCTCACAGAAATGCGACAGCCCGCTCGAAGTGACGAGGTTTGAATTTACCATAAAGTCATGCAGATGTACAAAGACGTGCGAGGGGGTCGGGACGTCGGATTTCTGCAAAGCAGAAATTGCGCCGCTCCCCTACAATTCTGAAATTATAACAAATTCTGAACACGGGCGAACGCTGTTCGCCCCTACAGTTATTTGGGATAGTTTATTCCTCCGCAAAATCGCTCCGCTCTTTGCGTATCTACATTGCGCTTAGGGCTAGAAAGGCGGTGCAGATTTAATTCTCCGATATCACTTTTATCTGATATCTGACTTCTATATGCTTTTGATACTACAATCTGCACCTTGTCGGCTTGCGCCGAATGAGGCTCTGCCTCATACTCCGCTAGGGGCTTTGCCCCTAGACCCCACAAGCCCTCTAGCGCCGGGCTTGAGCGTGCGCTTTATCTCTCGCTTCGCTCGGTGCTTTATTTTACTTTATGCTTGCAATTTACTTTGGTCTGCTATGCTCATTCCTCATTCCTCATTCCTCACTCCTCCCTCCTCAATTAAACTCCGCTCCTATTAAAAACTTCCCCTTGATTATTCCCCCAAAAAGTGCTATACTATTGATAAGTAAAATTGTACGAAATCCTAACCCCAAGGAGGTAAATTTCTATGAATTGTACTCATTTCAAAAGCTACTATCTGTCCTCTGACGGACTTCATAAGATCGCGTATTACGTTCGTTTCCCTATCGGCACAGTAAGAGGTGTCGTTCAAATATCCCACGGTATGTGCGAATATTTCAGACGTTATGACGACCTCGCTGAGTTCCTCACAGGCTTGGGCTTCGCAGTATGCGGAAACGACCACCTCGGTCATGGCGACAGTGTGAACGACAGCTCCGAGCTTGGCTACTTCTCCCCTGAACATGGCTGGGAAAACGCTGTCGAGGATATGTATACTCTCACAAAAATGATGAAACACAACTACCCTGACAAGCCGTATTTTCTTCTCGGTCACAGCATGGGAAGCTTCCTTGCAAGAGCTTTTGTCACCAAGCATGGCAGAAACCTCACAGCGGCTATCTTCTGTGGAACAAGCGGCGGCATGGAGGGTATCCCTGCTTTGCTCACCCTTGTTGACAGCCTCAAAATACTCCATGGTGATAAATATAGGAGCAACGCCGTAAATAAGCTTGCTTTCGGTGCTTATACAAGAAAAATTACCGATAAGGTCAGCGAATATGATTGGATATCCCGTGACCCTGAAATAGTTTCCACCTACGAAAAAGACCCTAAATGCAACTTTATTTTCACCCTAAACGGCTTTGAAAATCTTGCAAAGCTTTTGTGGTATGTTTCAAACGAAAAGTGGTTCTCCACCTATCCGAAAACTTTGCCTACCTATCTTATAGCAGGCAGTGGCGACCCTGTGGGAAACTACGGAAAAGGCGTACTAAGCGTGTTCAACAGGCTGTCCCTCAACGGCTGTGACGTTGAGATGAAGATATACGAAAATGCACGTCACGAGCTTGTGAACGAAACCAACCGCCGTGAGGTGTATAATGATATTGCAGATTTTCTGCTCGATATCATAAGCTCTGAAATGTGTTCAGATTAAGCCGTAAGGGAGAGAAGTCAACGTGTTTGCTTTAATAAACAGTGTAGGTCTGCTGGGGCTTAATGCCTTTGCGGTCAAGGTGGAGATAGAAGCTTCAAAGGGTCTGCCCTCTTTCGATATCGTGGGACTTGCAGACGCATCTGTAAAAGAAAGCCGTGAACGTGTGCGTTCTGCACTGCGTTCAAGCGAGATAACATTGCCTCTGAGAAAAATAATCATAAATCTTGCACCTGCCGATGTGAGAAAAACAGGCTCGGTCTATGACTTAGCCGTGGCAGTTGCACTCTTGCGAATGGCTGACCTTGTTGATGACAGTATGCTTTCCACCTCCGCTTTTATCGGCGAGCTTTCTCTCAGCGGAGAAGTAAGACCTGTTCAGGGCGTTTTGCCTATGACCATAATGGCGCAGAAAATGGGACTTTCTGAGATATATGTTCCTGCCGACAATGTTCGTGAAGCTTCCGTTGTGGAGGGTATAAAAGCCTATGGCGTAAGGTCTTTGCGTGAGCTTGTTTTTCACTTTGAGAAAAAGGCGGCAATAGTTCCTGCGGCACACTATAAGCCCACCGCTGAAAGCTATTTCGGAAGTCTTGATTTTGCCGACGTAAAAGGACAATCAGCGGCAAAAAAAGCATTGGAGGTCGCAGCGGCAGGCGGTCACAATGTGCTTATGATAGGTTCGCCTGGCTCAGGAAAATCAATGCTTGCAAAACGTATGCCGTCGATACTTCCTGCCATGACCTTTGAGGAGTCTATAGAAACCACAAATATCCATTCTGTGGCAGGACTTTTGGACAGCAACAGTCCTCTTATCACCACCAGACCTTTCCGTTCACCGCATCATACAGTTTCACCGGCAGGACTTTCAGGCGGCGGCTCTGTGCCAAAGCCCGGTGAGATATCACTTGCACATAACGGCTTGCTTTTTCTTGACGAGCTTGCAGAGTTTTCACGCCCTGCCCTTGAGATCTTACGTCAGCCTTTGGAGGACAGGCAGGTGACCATATCCAGAGTGTCAGGGTCGATAACATACCCATGTTCGTTCATGCTTATCGCTGCAATGAATCCTTGTCCATGCGGATATTTTGGTCACCCAACAAGAAAGTGCATATGCTCTCCGAAACAAGTTTCAAGCTATCTTTCCAAAGTCAGCGGACCACTTCTCGACCGTTTTGACATTCATTTGGAGGTCGCACCTGTTGAGTTTGCAGATCTTTCTTCCACTGCCAAAGAGGAGTCATCAGCGTCCATAAGAGAGCGTGTTCAAAAAGCCCGTGACATACAAAACGAGCGTTTCAAAGGCACTAGCATAACCTGCAACGCACGAATAACCTCTGATATTCTTCACGAGGTCTGCCCTGTGACATATGAGGCTTCAAAGCTTTTGGAGAACGTTTTTGACAGGCTGGGACTTTCAGCAAGAGCCTATGACCGCATACTTAAAGTCGCACGAACTGTTGCGGATATGGACGGTGCAAAGGTCATAGACAAAAAGCATATCGCAATGGCTGTTCAGTATCGAAGCCTTGACAGAAAATATTGGAATGGGTGATATGTGCGTCACATAAAAGCTGACAGGAAACGGGCGAACTGTTCGCCACTACTATGGTGTATTCAAATACATATGATAATTGCAGACGGTTTTTATGCCGTCTGTTTTTTTGTGCAAAAAAGTACGGGAACGCCCGAAACATTCCCGTACTGTCCTTATCACAATTCTATAATTATCCCTTAAAAATTCTATTCCAAAAAAATCAATCTGCCACTGCGTTTTTTGCGATAACGTCTGCAACAAGATTTGCAGGAAGTGGCTCGTAACGTGCTTTTTCAAAGGTGAACACGCCCTGACCCTGTGTCATTTGTCTCAGAAGCAGTGTGAAGTCTGCCATTTCAGCCATTGGAACTTCGGCAACTATCTCGGTCATACCCTTCTTTTCCGCAGGATTCATGCCAAGAACTCTGCCTCTTCTCTTATTAAGCTCGCCCATCATGTCACCAGTGTTATCGTCAGGTACGAAAACGCTCAAGGAGCCGATCGGTTCGAGGAGAACAGGCTCCGCCTGACGCATACCCTCTTTGTATGCGATAGATGCTGCCATTTTGAATGCCATTTCTGAGCTGTCAACAGGGTGATATGAGCCGTCCACAAGGATAGCTTTCAGACCTACTACAGGGAAACCTGCGAGAACGCCTTTCTTTACGCTTTCCTGCAAGCCCTTTTCTACGGCTGGGAAGAAGTTCTTTGGAACTGCTCCGCCAAACACCTTTTCTTCAAATACAAGGTCGTCAGATACGCATGGCTCAAATTCTATCCAAACGTCACCATACTGACCGTGACCGCCTGACTGCTTCTTATGTCTGCCCTGCACCTTGACTTTCTTTCTGATAGTTTCACGATAGGAGATCTTAGGCACAGAAGTTTCTACTTCAACGCCGAATGTTCCTGCAAGTCTGCCCACAACTGAATCAAGGTGAAGTCCGCCCAAGGTGCTGAGTATCATTTCGTTTGTTGACGGGTCGAGCTTGTAATCTATAGTAAGATCTTCTTCCATAAGTCTTGTCATTGCGGCGGATATCTTGCTTTCATCGCCCTGCTTTTTAGCTCTTACTGCCATTTTGTAGCATGGCTTAGGGAAGGTCATAGGTGCAAACTTAACAACTCTTGCGGAGTCACAGATAGTATCGTTGGTGTTCACGTTCATCTTCATTGCAACAACGATATCTCCACAGCCTGCTTCGGCAACGTCTATCTGCTTTTTGCCCTGAAGCGTAACAAGCTTTCCGACCTTTTCGGTGCTTCCTGTGGTAGCGTTCACAACCTCCTTGTTAGGTGTAAGCTTTCCTGAAAATACCTTCATGTATGACATCTTGCCAACAAATGGGTCAGCAACTGTCTTGAATACAAATGCGCTCATAGGGTCGCTTTCAACGCAAGCGACCTCAACAGCTTCGCCGTCTGCTGTTTCGCCTATCATAGCGTCCTTTTCTGACGGAGGAGGGAGCAGCAGGTCTATCTCCTTAAGGAGCATATCAACACCTGAGAGGTCTGTGGAAGAAACGCAGGTAACAGGAGTTATAATGCCTGAGTTCATGCCGCTATGTATTCCGTCGGTAAGCTCTTTCTGTGTGAATGCTTCGCCTGAGAAGAACTTTTCAAAAAGCGCCTCGTCAGTTTCTGCAACGGCTTCGGACACGGCTTCAATAAGTCCATCGATACGATAACCCATTTTCTCTGATACATCAGCTGTAGGCATATCGGTTTCAACTGCCTTGCCGTCTTCATACTTATATGCTTTCATCTCAATGAGATTTACATAAGAAACTATCTTTCTGTCTGCGATAACAGGCACAACAACAGGGCAAACTGTAGGTCCGAACTCTGCTTTGAGCTGAGTAAGAACGTTATTGAAGTTTGCGTTATCGTCATCAAGTTTTGTTACAACGAACATTGTAGGCTTGCCCATTTTCTTTGCAAGGTCATAAGCCTTGTGAGTACCTACACGAACGCCCGATTTACCTGATACAGTGATGAGTACGCAACCGCTTGCGGCAATGCCCTCAACAGCTTCGCCCTCATAATCGAACATACCGGGAGTATCAAGAAGATTTACCTTGAACTCGCCAGTTTCCAAAGAAGAAAGAGATGTGTAAACAGAACATTTTCTCTTTATCTCATCAGGGGTATAATCAGAAACAGTGTTTCCGTCAGTTATCTTGCCGAGCCTGTCAGTAGCTCCGCTTTTATATAGCAATGCCTCAGTCAGAGAGGTCTTTCCAGAACCTGCCTGACCTGCAATAGCAATATTTTTTATTTTTGTGCTGTCGTATTTTTTCAAGTTGATCGCTCCAATCTATGCCGTTGGACGGCTTAATGTGATATGCAGTATAATTATATGTATCATTTACACAAAATATATCAACCGCATAAGATAATTATATACTATTTTCACATAAATAGCAAGAGTGGAAAGAAAATTTTCTTTCGTGAATGTGAACAAAGTTTAGACTTGTTATAAAGCAGATTGCACAAGGGGGGGAAGAAGTGAGGAGTGAGGAATTAGGAATGAGGAAGGAGCAAAGCTGCCCCCAAGCACCGAGCGAAGCGAGAGATAACGCGCACGGTCAAGCCCGGCGCTGGAGGGCTTGCAGGGTCAAGGGACAGAGTCCCTTGTGGAGTTTGAGGCAAAGCCTCAATCGGCGACAGCCGACCAAGCGGTGCAGAACAAAGTAAAAAAGCATACAGAAGTTAGATATCTAATAAAAGTGATATCGGAGAATTAAATCTGCACCGCTTTTCTATCCCATAGAGCAACGTATATCCGCAAAGAGCGAAGCGATTTTGCGGCGGCAGGACTTGCCCGAATATCTGTAGGGGTGCGGTTATCAGAGATGTGTGAATGCAAAAAAAGCCCTCCGAGCGTATCGGAGAGCTTTGCGTTATTTTACCCTTATGACAGGCTGAAGCTGTATCCCTTCAAGAGCCGACTGAATAGTTTCGGGTATGAGTTCAAACTCAGCCACTATGGAGTTTGGCTTCTTTTCGCAGTTGTCCTGCGCATATGGTACGAAATAGTAGTTTCTCAGATTTTGCAGATAACCTATGTTTTTAGCACACCCTGCCAGTGCGTCATTTGTCGATATGGCGATGACCACGGGACGAGCATTTCTCAGGTGACTTTTTACCGCCATGGTGGCTGGAGTGTCCGTCAAGCCAAGAGCAAGCTTTGCTGCCGTGTTTGAGGTGCAGGGTGCTACTACCATGATATCACACATCTTTTTCGGTCCGATCGGCTCGGCTTCTTCTATGGTGCGTATGACCTTGCGGCCTGCTATGGTTTCAAGGCGTTTGATGTTTTCTTCCGCTGTGCCAAAACGTGTAGATATAGATGCGGCGTTGAAAGACATTATTGGCACAAGCTTTGCGCCCTGCTGAACAAGCCGTTCTGCGGCGGCAAATGCCTTTTCAAAGGTGCAGAAGGAGCCGGTCATGCAAAAGCCTATTCGTATGCCGTCAAGTGACATTCTTTGTTCCCCTTTCATTCAAAATGTCCGTGACTGTTCGGGCGATTATCTCTCCTGCAGTCATAGGTGCGGCTTTGGCTGGAAGTCCCAATGCCCATACCACACGCCTGTTCAGCTTTGCGGCAGTTTCATGATCTACTCCGCCAGGTCGGGAGGCAAGGTCTATGATAAGAGAGTTTTTATCCATTACGCCCAAAAGCTTTTCATCAAGTATCATGGCAGGGACAGTGTTTATTATTATAGTATACCCCGAAATATTGTCCGCAAGAGCTGTGATAAGCTCCGCCTTATAGCCTGCGCCCTCGGCTTCTGCAAGCGCAGAAAGCTTTCTTGCGGATATAGTCACATCTGCGCCGACAGCCCGAAAAAGCTTAGCGCAGGCTTTCGCTACTCTGCCATAGCCAATAACTAGGACGGTGGAACCGTTCACGGTGACAGCAAGCTCCTGCATGGCTATTTGCAAAGCGCCCTCCGCCGTGGGGATACAATTTCTTATAACAAGCTCCTCTCGCTTATAGTAATCCTTAACATCGAAGCCGAGAGAGGAGAAATATTCTATTTGATCACGACGGAGCAGACCGCCTGCCACGAGTGCATTTTTCTTTAAATGCGTTGAAACGTCACTGCATGATACCTTTACATTACGGCTAGAAGAGATATCCAGCCCGTCAGCTTTCATGAGAGGAAGTACGAGAACGTCCGCCTTTTCGGTGAGCTGATCGAGATGAGCGAGGGGGATAGTGTCCTCGCCTTTATCGTCCATGCCGTAAGTATAGACCCTGCCGATTTTAGTGAGAGTCTGAGCTGTATATGTTTGTCTTGCGTCACCGCCGACGCAGAGGAAAACTGTTTTTTTCATATGGATACCTCCTGTGGGACTATGCCTGATAGAGTTATATATAATTATATGTATCGGTAGGCTAAATGTTACCGGCAAAACAAAACGCCCTATCCCTGCAAAGCAAGAATTGCGGCGCTTTGATATGATATCATATTTCTATCTTGATAAACTTCGGCTCGTGCTTTTTGAAATAGGTCAGATACTTAAAGCCTGCCGCCTGCGCCATTTCTACGCCTGCGGAAATATCTCTGCCGATATCTGCGGTGCAGTGGGCGTCTGAGCCTATGGTCAATATCTCGCCGCCGAGGGCTTTGTAGAGCTTCACATAGCCAAGGTCCGGGAGTGGCTTGCCGTACTTCTGCCTTAATCCCGACACGTTTATCTCTATGCCCTTGCCTTTTTGGATAAGTGTACAAAAAATTTCTCTGATAATATCTTCATATGTAGAAAGATCTATTTGTATACCGCAATCTCCTTGGATATATCGCAGAGGATAGGTTAGGTGTCCTAAAACGTCTAACTTGCCCCATTTGCACATTTCAAGCATTTCTTTGAAATAGTCGTCAAGAAGAGCATAGGTTTGCGACAAGTCCATATTTTTGTACTCTATCCAATAGAAATCGTCCTTGCATTTATTCTGATGATGTGATCCGATGATAAAATCAAGGCGTTTGTCGGAGGCTATCTCTTCGGCAAATTCTATATCCTGCAAAGGCTGACCAAGCTCTATTCCGCAGAGAAAATTTAAACCCTCCAGATGCTGGGAAGCTTCATACTGGGCGACTATGCTTGCGGGGGCATACTCCCCCGAGCCGTACATCATGCCGTCTTTCAGGGCTTCAGGGTCACCGTAATGGTCGGCTTTGTAGCGAAAATTGCAATCGCAATGGTCAGTTATGGCAAATGCCGCCAAGCCAAGCTCTTTGGCTTTTGCTAAAGACTGTTCTACAGTTCCCTCACCATCTGGGGAAAAGCCTGTGTGGGTGTGCATATCTATAAGAGTTTTCATAGGTTCTCCTATCTGTACAGAAATTTGTACTTATATAGAATTGTAAAGCTTTTCAAGCTGTTTTGCCGCTTCTGCCGCACGTCTTACAAAGCTGTCAGGTGCAGCATTTCGGTACATGGTGGACTTTGACATATAAAGCTCTAATGACAATGGTAGCTGGTGGTCGAGGTTTTTGAGCTTTCTGAGAAAATTCTCAAAGTTCAGGTTGCCGTCAAACGGTATCATGTGTCCGTCGGTGTTGCCGTCGTTATCGTGGATATGCAGGCAGGCAAGCTTGTTTCCAAACTTCGTCAGGCAATCGGTATTCTTTGAGAAGCAATTCTCATGACCTGTGTCATAGCAAAATTTCACGTTATCATGGTTTCCAAACTGGTCAAATAGCACGTCAAGAAACTGCGGGAGCTGGATATTCTCAAAGGCGATATCGACGCCGTTTTCTTCTCCGCACTGTATTATCTTGGCGAAATTCTCTATGCCGAAACGAGATACCTCGGGCGGAACAAGCCCGTCAGTGGGGTGGCATATCATGGTTTTTATGCCGTTTTCACCGCACACTCTGACACATTCAAGTGTTCGTTGGAGGATATATTCGCTCTCTGGGCATATTGTCCAAAGGGCGTTCATGCGATCGAACTGTGAATGGACGTTTTCTATTTCCAGTCCAAAATTTCGTACAATATCATACTGTGTGTATTTTAGTCCGTCAGAAAAGCCAAGCATTACACCGTCAAAGCCGTTCTCTTTTATAAGTCTTATACGCTCCTCAAAGGGTATTTTAAAGGTGAAGTCTGCAAACATACAGCGTTTCAATCTGTTTTCCTCCTTACCAAAAACAGCGGCAGAATTGCTCTGCCGCCGTGAAAATTTAGTTTTTGAGAGAATGGAGTGGTGCAGGGATTTGTCCGCCACGATTGATGAACTTGGAAGGTGACTCTTTTTTGAGCGGCATAACAGGTCCGCAGCCAAAAAGTCCGCCCCAATCAAGTTCTTCGCCAACGCCCTTGCCAATAGCAGGGATAACTCTTACGGCGGTGGTCTTGTTGTTTACCATACCGATAGCAGCTTCGTCTGCGATGATAGCTGAAATAGTATCGGCTGGGGTATCGCCCGGAATACATATCATATCAAGACCAACTGAGCATACAGCAGTCATAGCTTCAAGTTTTTCAATGCAGAGCGCACCGCTCTTTGCGGCATCGATCATGCCTGCGTCCTCAGAAACAGGGATAAATGCGCCTGAAAGTCCGCCTATTCTTGAGCAAGCCATTACGCCGCCCTTTTTAACTGCGTCATTGAGCAGGGCGAGGGCTGCTGTTGTGCCATGTGTACCGCACTTTTCAAGTCCTATTTCCTCGAGGATATGGGCAACAGAGTCGCCTACGGCCGGAGTTGGTGCGAGTGAAAGGTCAACGATACCGAATGGAACGCCAAGACGCTTGGAAGCGATAGTTCCAACGAGCTGACCTACTCTTGTTATCTTATATGAAATCTCCTTGATAACGTCGGATATCTTTGTGATATCAGCGTCAGGATATTTTCTCAAAGCGGCTCTTACAACGCCAGGACCTGATACGCCCACGTTTATCATGCAATCAGGCTCGCCAACGCCGTGGAAAGCACCTGCCATGAACGGGTTATCCTCAACTGCGTTACAGAAAACAACGAGTTTTGCTGCGCCAAAGCAGGCAGAGTCAACTGTTCTTTCTGCACACTCTCTTACAACGCCACCCATCATTTTGCAGGCGTCCAGATTGATACCTGTTTTTGTTGAACCGATATTTACAGAGGAACATACTCTCTCTGTAGTAGCAAGTGCCTCTGGTATAGACTTGATAAGCTCGATATCGCCTGCGGAGAAGCCCTTTGGAACGAGGGCTGTATATCCACCGATAAGGTTTACGCCAACGTCCTTTGCGGCTCTGTCCATAGCGTGTGCAAATGGGACAGGTGAACACTTGCAGGCAGCAGACACGATAGCGATAGGGGTAACGGAAATTCTCTTATTTATGATAGGGATTCCAAGCTCCTTTTCTATCTGTTCGCCCACCTCAACAAGCCTTGCGGCTTTTGCGGTTATCTTCTTATAGACATTCTCGCAGGCAACGTTTATATCGCTGTCGATACAATCAAGCAGAGAAATGCCCATTGTGATAGTACGAATATCAAGACAATCGTCCTGTATCATTCGTATTGTTTCCAACACGTCATATGTATTAATCATTTTACAGAAATCTCCTCTTTAGATATGGTGCATACAGTTAAAAATATCCTCATGCATCGTATGGATCTTTACACCCATTGTCTGACCAAGCTCTGTAAGTCCGTCTGCCATGGTAGCAAAATCGGAGTTAAGCTTTGTGATGTCAACAAGCATTATCATAGCAAAGAGGTCCTGCAAAACTGACTGAGTGACCTCGATAACATTCGCATTATATTCTGCACACTTTGTGCTTACCTTTGCAAGGATACCTACAGCGTCCTTACCTATAACCGTAACAACAGCTCTCATTAATAAGACCAGCCTTTCCAAATTCATTTATATATCTTCTATTATACCACACAGCGGAGATTTTGCCAAGAGTTTTAATTATAAATATTTTATTAACGTTGGGAATGCGTTTTATGGGGCGACGGTCAAGGCAGGTGGTTTGCGGTGAACGAAACGGGCGAACATTGTTCGCCCCTACCCATATTTTTACGAATTACAAAAAAATTCGTAAAAAAAATCAAAAACGTTGAAGTGCAAAAAAAGCGGGGTGTCAGATTTCTGCAAAACAAAAAACGCCCCCATTCAGGGGACGTTCTTGTATTATTTTTCTGTTCTGAATGGAGCAAGTGGTATGCCTGTTTCGTTGAAGATAGTTACCTCGCAATAGTTGAACCAGTTATATCTTGCATACAGAGGTTTTTCAACGGCGTCTGACTTGATGAAAATTTTGCTGCCGTTTATGGTGATATCGGCTTTTACGAACTCTTCGTCCTTGCCTGCTATCTCAAAGCCCTGTGCTTCGCCCTTTACTACAAAGCCGTTTTCGGCATGGTCAAAGCTAAGCTCTATACCGCCGTTTTTATACTCCAGCGACTTATAGATAGGTCCGAATGCTTTTACGTCCATGCCGTAGAAAAGCTTTTCTGCCTGCAAACAAAGTCTTTCGCCAACGGGTACTTTATTCTTTGGGTGGATCTCGTTGAACTCACCGCAATCTGAGATAACAGCTATTCCTGTATTTTTCACTGTCTTATATGCTCTCATCTGTGCTTCTCTTATTTTACACCAATGCTTATAATCAGGGTCGGCGGCATATTTGAACATTGGGAGCTGGACGATTATGAACGGAAGCTCGTCGTCGCCCCACTTCTCTCTCCAAAGCCTGATAAGAGATGTGAGGAGGGTATAATAGCTGTCAGGCTTATGGTCGTCAGACTCGCCCTGATAATAGAGGAAGCCTTTTATTGTATAAGGACAAACTCTTGACACCATGGTCTCAAAAAGTCCTGTTGGACGGAATGGGTTTACGCAGTTTATCGGGCCCGGCCAATTCTTATCGCCAAGGATCTCGTTGGCTTTCTCCCAGCTCATTGTTGGGTCTTTTTGCAGAAGCTCGCCGTATTTTTTATCCCACACACGCTCAAATTTCTGATAATCTCTGTATTCTTTTATCTGCTCCTCGACAGTTTTGCCCTCAATACGTTTTTCATACTCGTCTATGTAGCTTCTTATTTCAGCGTTGTTTTCAAGGGTCGGTCTGTCTACCCATGCGGAGGCTGATGTGCCGCCCCAGTTACAGCCGATAAGTCCTACTGTTACGCCAAGGTCTTTGGCAAGCTTTCTTCCAAAGAAGAAGCCGACTGCACTCCATGCCCTTGAATTATCCTTTGAAGCCTGCGACCATGCGGTATTGTTTTCGTCCTCATAGAACATTTCGTCAAGTGTGCCACGCTTTTGAGTGTAATAAAATCTTACGTTGCAATCAGGGGTGAGGTTTTCGAGGACTTCTTTGCCGCCCTTTGCGTTTTGGAGTTCAAGCTCCATATTTGACTGACCGCCGCAGAACCACACTTCGCCTATCATGATACGGCAGAATTTTTTCTCTGTACAGCCGTCTGAAACTGTCATTTCGTACTCTCCGCCTGCACTCATTGGAGGGAGGACTGCTGTCCACCTGCCGTCGCAGACCTGCGTCTGGACTGACACGCCGTTAAGAGTAACTGTGACAGTTCTTTCCTCGTCTCCAAGTCCCCAGACTGTTATGTTCTTACCACGCTGGAGAACCATATCGTTTGAAAATATATTTGCTACTTTTAACATACTTCTTTCTCCTTTCAATATCTATAAGAATTCAAAAAATATCATCGCCGCAGGCGATACCTTAATTCCTCACTCCTAACTAATCAAAGAGTGTGGTAGAACAGAATGATATCCTCAAAGACGCCCTCTTTGTTTTCAAAGCCCTTCGGTACAGTGCCGAGGCGGACAAAGCCCAATGCCTCGTAAAGCTTTATTGCCTTGACATTTGACGCAACAACGGCATTGAACTGGAGCACCTTAAAGCCTTTCTGCTTTGCTATGAAAAGACAATGCTCGACTATGACCTTGCCTGCTCCTTTTCCACGGCAGGTGCTTTTTACGGCATAGCTTGCGTTTGCGATATGTCCGCATCTGCCAACGTTATTAGGGTGGAGGATATACATTCCTACAGTTTCGCCCTCATACTCTGCAACACCGCAGAATGTTTGTGAAGCAAAGAATTTTTTTGCCCCCTCATAGTCGAGGGTCTCTTTCTGTGGGAAGGCATTGCCCTCTTTTACAACTTCGTTCCATATCTCTGCCATTGCAGGAACGTCATCAATATTGTAACCTCTTACGGTCACGTTTTTCATTTTTGCCATTTTGGATACTTCTCCATAATAAAATTACTCTATAAATGACTTCATGCCACGCTCACGTCGCCAATCAAGGAACTCCTCATATGTTCCCTGTCTGTCGATACAGCCGTCGGGGGTTATCTCGATTATTCTGTTTGCAACTGTCTGAACTATTTCGTGGTCATGAGATGCGAAAATCACAACGCCTTTGAAATCTCTAAGTCCGTTATTTACGGCTGTGATAGACTCAAGGTCGAGGTGGTTGGTAGGTCTGTCAAGCATGATAACGTTTGAGCCGAAGAGCATCATACGGCTGAACATACATCTTACCTTTTCACCGCCTGAGAGAACTTTTACAGGCTTATATATCTCGTCCCCTGAGAAGAGCATTTTGCCAAGGAAACCTCTGAGGTAGGTGTCTGTTACCTCGGAAGTGGAATATTTTCTTATCCAATCGACGATGCTTTCGTCATTATCGTTGAAGTAGGCTGAGTTATCTATTGGGAAATATGAACGTGATGTGGAAACGCCCCACTTAATGCTGCCCTCGTCCGGCTCTTCTTCCTCTGCAAGTATCTTGAAAAGCATTGTGATAGCCTGCTCAGACTCGCCGATGAAAGCGACCTTATCGGTACGGCTGAGGGTAAAGGAAACATTATTGAGGAGCTTTACGCCGTCAACTGTTTTGGATATGCCGTTGACTTTGAGTACGTCTTTGCCAAGCTCTCTATCCATATTAAAGCCTATGAAAGGATATTTTCTTGATGAGGCAGGCATTTCCTCGACTGTGAGCTTATCAAGGAGCTTTCTTCTTGCTGTTGCCTGCTTGGACTTTGATTTGTTTGCTGAGAAGCGGTTAATGAATTCCTGAAGTTCCTTGATCTTCTCCTCGGCTTTCTTGTTCTGGTTCTTTATCATTCTCTGCATGAGCTGTGAGGACTCATACCAGAACTCGTAGTTACCAACATACATTTTTATCTTTGTATAGTCGATATCCACGATATGGGTACAAACATTATTAAGGAAGTGTCTGTCATGAGATACAACGAGGACAGTTCCGAAATAGTCGGCAAGGAAGTCCTCAAGCCAGCTTATAGCGTCGATATCAAGGTGGTTTGTAGGCTCGTCCAGCATGATGATATCAGGATTGCCGAAAAGTGCCTGTGCAAGAAGCACCTTGACTTTTTCGTTACCTGAGAGGGTGGACATCTGTGAATAGAGGATATCCTCGGAAAGACCAAGACCCTGAATGAGCTTTGAAGCGTCAGACTCAGCTTCCCAGCCGTTTAATTCTGCGAACTCGCTTTCAAGCTGACCTGCTCTGTCGCCGTCCTCCTCGGTGAAGTCCTCCTTGGCGTAAAGCTCGTCCTTTTCTTTCATTATCTCATAAAGTCGCTTATTGCCCATTATTACAGTTTCGAGAACTGTATACTCGTCGAATGCAAAGTGATCCTGACGAAGCACTGAAAGTCTGTCCTCTTTTGAGATAACTACCTCGCCTGTGGTAGGCTCTATCTCACCGCAGAGGATCTTCAGAAATGTTGACTTTCCTGCACCGTTTGCACCGATTATGCCATAGCAGTTGCCGTTTGTAAATTTAAGGTCAACGTCCTTGAAAAGAAGCTGACCACCGAATGAAAGGCTTACGTTTGATACTGTTATCATTTTAACTCTCCTATATCTGATAATTATACTTTGACACTTTATTATACCACACAAACACACTTATGTCTACTTTTAATTATTAATTTTTCATCACTGCGCTTTTATGGTGCAAACGATGTTTTTGTAGGTTTGTCAATCATATTGGACACTATTATTAAGAAATTCGATAGGCGAAAACCATTTGAGGGGACGCATAG
>NZ_JBCPGA010000002.1:0-167058 GCF_040914135.1 Ruminococcus sp. RTP21204st1_B2_RTP21204_210225
ACTTTATTTTATCAGATTTTTGCCTATCTCTCTTTTCTTTTTTCTTAATTTTGTCCAATATCTATTGTAGCACTACACATAGGAATATTATTCTTTTCCAAATCAGTTGACAATCTTTTGTTAATATGATATAATTATTTTGTTAATTTTTTGTCGATTTATCAGTTAATCTGAGGTGTATTAATAAATGGATAATCTTTCTAATATAAGTGTGATAAAAGATGTTCTCGCAAGACATAATTTCACTTTCTCCAAGGCTCTCGGTCAGAATTTCTTAGTGAATCCTTCCGTTTGCCCCAAGATAGCCGAAATGGGCAATGCAAAAAAAGGCTTCGGCATAATCGAGATAGGCACAGGCATAGGCGTTCTCACAAACGAGCTTGCCAAACGTGCCGACAAGGTGGTGGCTATCGAAATTGACGACAGGCTTATGCCGGTCCTTGCAGAAACTCTTGCAGAATATGACAATGTGAAGATAATAAACGCCGACGTCATGGAAACTGACCTCCATAAGCTTATTGCCGAGGAATTTCAGGGCATGGACGTTGCCGTTTGTGCAAATCTGCCTTACTATATAACCTCGCCTATATTAATGATGCTCCTTGAAGAACGTCTGCCCATAAAGTCTGTTACTGTCATGGTGCAGAAAGAAGCAGGCACACGTCTTTGTGCCCCTATGGGTACAAGAGATATGGGAGCAGTCACAGTGGCAATAAATTATTTTTCTGTACCGAAACTGCTTTTCAACGTATCACGAGGAAGCTTCATGCCCTCGCCTAACGTTGACAGCTGCGTGGTGCGATTCGATATCCGTGATAAGACCCCCGAGGGCGTGACGGACGAAAAGTTCTTTTTTAAAGTCGCTAGGGGAGCATTTTCACAGCGAAGAAAGACCCTCTCAAATTCCGTATCATCATCAATGGGCATAGATAAATCTATAGTAAATCAGGCGATAGAGCAAAGCGACCTGCCTGCCTCCGTCCGTCCTGAAGCTCTTTCCATGGAACAATTCATAACCTTTTCCGAAGCCCTTAGAAAGCTTGTCTAATTATACATATTTTTGTACAATTAGACTTCGTTACTTGTAGGGGAGCGGCTCAGTTTCTGCAAGCAGAAATGCGACGTCCCGTTTCGTTCGCCAGTTGCTCGGCAACTATCCCGAATTTCAACAGCAGATTTTCATGACGTTGAAAGTTATGAGATCTGTCCGTAAATTTGGTCAGTATTTCAATTTCAAGCCCATATTGCGACACCTTTCGCTTGATAGTCCTGCTAAAATGTAATTATTACATTTTGGAAACATAGGACGTGATAAGCAATGGAAAAAATACGGCATACAGCAAAATTTCATACCTCAGGCAAAACGAATGTACTTATGGCTGTTTTATCGGCGGCAGCAGCGTTTGCGGCAAGCTTCGGAAAAATCTTAGGCTTCCCCTCGTCAATGAACGTGGCGGTGGCGGTGCTTTCGGGAACTAATGTGATACCTGCTTTTTTAGGCTCTGCACTTGCATATTTTGTAAGCGGAACATTCTCAGAGGGTATCGTTCAGCTTTGTGCGATACTTGTTATAGGTGCGGTAAGGCTTGTGATGCCCTCTGCTGACCATAAGGACGACCCTGTTTTTGTGTCGCTCCTCACAACAGGAGCAATGCTTCTTTTCAGCTGTGTAATGTCGGTGGCAATGCCGTCGGATACATATACGGCTTCACTGCGAATGATAAGCTCGCTCATGTGTGGCTGTGTTGTTTTTATTGCATTGACCGTAAAACGTCAAAGAAACCGAAGCGGTGTTTTTGACCTCACAGGAATAAACGGAGTTTTCACAGCTATACTTTATATTATGTTTATCTCGACCATTACTGCCGCACCGCTCCATGTGGTGAACCTGGGCAGGATAGCAGGCACTTTGTTTATGCTTATGGCAGTGCGAAAGTATAGAAATATAGGCGGTGCAGTTGTTGGTGCATTGACCACCTGCGGTGTACTCCTTTGTACTCCGTCACTTGCGAGAAATACACTTTTGCTTGCCACGTCAGGACTTATCTGCGGAGCTTTCCTGCAATTCGGCTCTCTTGTGATAGTGCTTGTTTTCCTTGCAGTTTCACTTGTTAGCCTTGTGGCAATGGGCGTGAACGGTGATACATTTTCAATGTTTGCTGATTTGCTTATAGGCTCTGTGCTTTTTATCGCCCTGCCTGTTCCTGTGATAAAAAGGGTGGCAAAAAAAGTGGTGGGAGTGAAAAATTCCGTTGACCTTGTAGGACAGACCACTTCTTCAAAGCTAAATATGGCTTCGAGAACTCTGGGCGGTATCAGAGGTCAGCTTACAATGGTCACTGCGGCGATAGATAAACGCTCAAAGGAAGCTACACTGTCAAAGCGTGTACGATCTGTTGTTTGTACCGATTGCGATATGTACTCAGTGTGCAGTAAGCGTTGTGTACAGCTTGATGACAGCTTTTCAAAGCTTGAAAGCATAGTTTGTACATATAATAACCTCAGCCTTGACGACGTTGAAAAGCATTTGGGTGGCTGTGTGAGAAAGTCGCTTCTTTGCAAAAGCTTTAATGAATTGTATACCGACTTTGTGGCAGAACGTGCCGACAGCATGAGAGTTCGTGAAATGCGTGAGTTTTTAAGCGAACAGCTTTCCTCCATGGAGGATATCTTATCCGACCTTTCTTTCAGGGCAGGTCAGGTGAGAAGCGTTGATCCTCAGCTTTCAGCAAGAGTAAGGGAGCATTTCTCTAACCTTGGCTATCCAAATGTGAAAGCCTGCGTTTACATAGACGAAAACCTTTGTCAGCGTGTGGACGTTTTTATAACTGCGCAGTTCAGGGGTGATCTTGTAAGGCTCACAGCAACGCTTTCAGAAATGATAGACTATGACCTTGATATGCCTGTGATAGTCAAGGTGGATAATATAACCAGAATGTCCTTTGCGGAAATACCGAAATTCACAGTTGATATAAAAAGCTTTTCAGCTTCGTCAAGCGGAGAATATTCGGGGGACAGCTTTGAAGTCTTCGATTCAAGCGTCAACGAAAAGTATATCGTCCTTTCAGACGGCATGGGAACAGGAAAAAGAGCAAGACTGGATTCATTGTTTTCCGTAAGTCTTGTTACAAGGCTCATACGATCGGGAATGTCTATGCAGACAGCCCATAGGCTTATAAATTCCATGCTCAGAGTTAAGGGCTGGGAGGAATCTTTTGCGACTCTTGATATAATGCGGCTGGAACTTAATGGCGGAACGGTGCAGTTTCTGAAATCGGGTGCGGCGCAAAGCTTTCTTTTCCGTGACGGCGGTCTTAAAGCTATCGGCGGACAGGCTTTTCCTGCTGGGATACTTGCGGAGTGTACTCCTGATGTGAGCGAGCTTAAGCTCTTTGACGGGGACGTTCTGCTTATGACCTCAGACGGTGTCGAGGACGCTACAGCACGAGAGATACTCCGCTGTAACGGAATGAACGCTCAGGAGATAGTCACGGCGCTTGGCACAAAGGCGCTTGCTCAGCGAACAGGAGGCAGGCGTGACGATATAACTATTATTGCCGCAAAAATTTTCCTTCGTGACGAGAATGAAAAATGAATGTAAATGACTTGGCCGACTTTTGCCTGTGATTTTTACTTTTGTATACTTTGACTTTACTTTTTCTATGTTATCATATAAAATCTATTGTGCAAAATATATAAAAACGTCTGTTGAAATATGTGCGAATACGAGAATAACTACTAAAACTATTGCAAATTTGTTCAAAAAAGATTAAAATATAAATATGAAACACCGAAATTATTCAGCGGTTTTCACAAAAAGACAAGGGAGGCTGAATTATGATAGATATTATTCCAAAGGATTATGAACTGCCGCTCTATCTTTTCCACAATGGCACAAACTGCGAAACATATAAGTTTCTTGGCTGCCATAAGGGAGAGAAAGACGGCTTAGAAGGATATTATTTCAGAGTCTGGGCAGCACACGCTGAGGGCATTTCTGTTGTGGGAGATTTCAATGACTGGGACGAAAATGCCACTCCAATGGAGAAGATAGACGACTCAGAGGTGTGGGAGGCTTTTGTTACAGGGCTTCAGACTTATGATACATATAAATACTGTATACACGGCTGTGACGGCAAGACCCATTATAAGGCTGATCCGTACGGCACACACATGGAGGTCGCTCCGAACACCGGCTCAAAGGTTTTCGATATAGACGATTATCTTTGGAGCGATAAAAAGTGGATGACCGAGAAGAAGTCTAAGGATATCTACAATTGTCCTATGAATATCTATGAGGTACACCTCAATTCATGGAAGGCTTGTCCTGACGGAAAATATTTCTCATATGTTAGATTTGCAGATACTATAATCCCTTATATAAAGGAAATGGGCTATACTCATATTGAGCTTATGCCGTTGGCGGAATATCCTTTTGACGGCTCTTGGGGCTATCAGGGTATCGGCTATTTTGCGCCGACTTCACGTTTCGGCACGCCTTATGACTTCATGAAAATGATAGACCTTTTCCATTTGGCGGGAATAGGCGTTATCCTTGATTGGGTGCCTGCGCATTTTCCTAGAGATGAAGCTGGACTGTTCGAGTTTGACGGAGGTCCGTCATATGAATACTCTGACCCGAAAAAGGCAGATCACCTCACTTGGGGAACGAGAGTTTTCGATTATTCAAAGGGCGAGGTAAAGTCATTTCTTATCTCAAACGCTCTTTACTGGATAGAAAAATATCACGTTGACGGTCTGAGAGTTGACGCTGTTGCGTCTATGCTTTATCTTGACTATGACAGACGTGACGGAGAGTGGACGCCTAACAAGTTCGGTGGCAAGGAAAATCTTGAAGCTGTTCAGTTCTTCAAGGATCTCAATACCGCTGTGTTCGGAAGAAACCCTAATACCCTTATGATAGCCGAAGAGTCAACTTCATGGCCTATGGTAACAAAGCCTGCGAGCGACGGCGGTCTTGGCTTCAACTTCAAGTGGAACATGGGCTGGATGAACGATATGCTCAAATATATGGCTCTTGACCCTATTGACAGAGCTTTTCATCATGATATGCTCACGTTCTCATTCTTCTATGCTTTCTCTGAAAACTTTATTTTGCCTATCTCTCATGACGAGGTGGTGCATGGTAAGGCTTCATTGGTAAATAAAATGTATGGTGGAGATATCGACAATAAGTTCAAGCAGTGCAAGCTGTTCATGGCTTATATGATGGCTCACCCAGGTAAGAAGCTTCTGTTCATGGGTGCTGATTTTGCTCAGTTCAGAGAGTGGGATTACGAGAATGGTCTGGAATGGTTCATGGTGGACGAATATGAGAACCACCGCAATTATCTGAACTACTCCAAGAACCTCAATCATTTCTATCTTGACCACCCTCAGTTCTGGGAGAGAGATTTCTCTTGGGAGGGCTTTAGCTGGATATCAAATGACGATTTCAAGCAGAGTATCATCATCTTCAGACGTTTTGACAAAAACGGCGGAGAGGTCATCGTGGTTTGCAACTTCGTTCCTGTGGAAAGAAAGTCATACTGCTTTGGCGTTCCTTACTGGGGCAGCTATACAGAGGTGTTCAACTCGTCTTCTGTTGACGGATCCCCTTGCACTAACGGCACTGTAAAGGCTGTTGATGAGAAGATGCACGGCTTCGATCAGTCTGTTTGTATCGACATTCCTGCGTTCTCCTGTATGTATTTCACGGTGAAGAAAGAGGAAAGACCTGTGCCTGAGAAAAAGGCAGAGAATAAGAAAAAGACAAAGACGGCGGCTAAGAAAACTGCTGTCAAGAAAGCCGCTAAGGCGAAAACAACTAAGAAGTCCACAGCTAAAAAGGCTGAGTAATATAGACTTAATAAAAATTGGTGGGTGAATTAATTATGTTCAACAAAAAAGAATGTGTTGCAATGCTGCTGGCAGGCGGTCAGGGAAGCAGATTGTATGCCCTGACACAGAGCGTTGCAAAACCGGCAGTACCTTTCGGTGCTAAGTATCGTATCATTGATTTCCCTCTCTCGAACTGTATCAATTCAGGTATCGACACAGTGGGCGTGCTGACACAGTATCAGCCATTGGTACTCAATGAGTACATTGGAAACGGTCAGCCTTGGGATCTTGACAGAATACACGGAGGCGTTCATGTGCTTCCTCCTTATCAGACAGCTTCAGGCGCTGACTGGTATTCGGGTACTGCAAACGCTATTTATCAGAATATCGCTTTTGTAGACAGATATGACCCTGAGTATGTTGTTGTTCTTTCAGGCGACCATATCTACAAAATGGATTACAACAAGATGCTGGAATATCACAAGGCTAAGAACGCTGACGCTACTATCGCTGTTCTGGACGTTCCAAAGGAAGAGGCTTCACGTTTCGGCATCATGATAACCGACGAGGACGACAACATCATCGACTTCGAGGAGAAGCCAAAGAACCCTCGTTCAACTCTTGCTTCAATGGGTATTTACATATTCACTTGGAAGAAGCTGAAAGCTTATCTTATCGCTAATGAGAACGACAAGGAAGCTTCAAAGGACTTCGGCAAGAACATTATCCCTGACATGAGAGAAGCAGGCGAGAAGCTTGTGGCTTATCGTTTTGACGGCTACTGGAAGGACGTTGGAACTATCGACTCTCTTTGGGAAGCAAATATGGACCTTATCAATCCTAACATTCCTATCGATCTTTATGACACAAGCTGGAAGATATACTCAAGAAACCCTGTTATGCCTCCGCAGAGCATAGGCAAGAACGCTCAGGTACAGAACTCTATGGTAACAGAGGGCTGTGTTATCGACGGCTCTGTAGAGTTCTCAATGATCTCTGACGGCGTTACTGTTGAGGAAGGCGCTGAGATACTTGACTCTATCCTTATGCCTGGCGCAGTTGTCAAGAAGGGTGCAAAGGTCGAGTATGCTATCGTTGGCGAGAACACTGTTATCGGTGAGAACGCTCAGATCGGTGCAAGACCTGAAACTATCGAGGACAAGGACTCATGGGGCGTTGCTGTAGTGGGCAATAATCTGACCGTTTCTGACGGCAGTGTTGTTGCACCAAAGGCAATAATTTACGAGAATATCTAAGAAAGGACCGAGTAAACATGGATGTAAATATGGGTAACGTACTGGGTCTTGTTTTCGCTAATATGCACGACACGACTCTTGGCGACATGACAAAGAACAGAACTATGGGTTCTGTAATGTTCGGCGGAAGATACCGCCTTATCGACTTCCCACTGTCTAACATGGTAAACAGCGGCATAAGCGAGGTCGGTGTTATAACAAAATCTAACTATCAGTCACTTCTGGATCACCTCGGCTCTGCAAGAGAGTGGGATCTGGCAAGAAAAAAGGGTGGACTTTACATTCTGCCTCCATTCGGCAACGTTGAAAGCACTCTTTACAGAGGCAGGATCGAGGCTCTTTATGGTGCGATGAGCTTTATCAAGCATTCAAGAGCTAAATATGTTATCCTTTCAGACTGCGACGTTGTAACTAATATTGATTACAAGCCTATCGTTGCGGCTCACATCGAGAGCGGTGCTGATATTACTGCTGTTGCACATACTGGCGTTTACAGCTCTGATGATATAAAGACTTCAACAGTATTCAACGTTGACGCTGACAAGAACGTAACCTCTGTTCTTATCAATCCTGACATCAGCGGCACTTGCACGACTAGCCTTAATGTGTTCGTTATGTCAATGGATTTCCTTATTGAAACCGTTAATGACGCAATGGCTAGAGGAAATGTAAGCTTTGAGAGAAATATTCTTCAGGAGAAGTGCAGAGAGCTTAAGATAAAGATCTACGAGTACGATAACTATTTCAGCAAGCTCAACAGCCCTGAAAGCTACTTTAAGTCAAACATGGCTCTGCTTGAACCTGAGAATGCACGCAAGCTGTTCGTTCCAAAGCGTTCTATCTACACAAAGGTAAGCGACAACGCTCCTGTTAAGTACGATCTGGACAGCAAGGTATCAAATTCTCTTATTGCTGACGGCTGTATCATAGAGGGCGAGGTAGAGAACTCTGTACTGTTCAGAGGCGTTAAGGTAGGCAAGGGTGCAAAGGTCAAGAACTGTATCCTTATGCAGGGTACTGTTGTTGGTGACAATGCTGAGCTTAGCTATCTTATCACAGACAAGAACGTTTCTATCTGTGAAAACCATATCCTTACAAGCTCGCCACAGTATCCTATGTATGTAGGAAAGGGAGCTTCTGTATAAAAAGGTCGCAATGACTTAGGAAAGAGGGTTCGGATATGAACATACTTTATACTGCAAGTGAGGCTTTGCCTTTTATTGCTTCAGGTGGATTGGCTGATGTTGCAGGCTCACTGCCTGCGGCTATCAATGCCGAGGGTCACGATTGCAGAGTCGTGATACCTTATTACAGCTCTATCAGGCAGGAGCTTAAGGACAAGCTGACATATGTTACGAATTTCACTGTGCCGGTGGCATGGAGAAATCAATACTGCGGCGTTTTTACAGGCGTTGTGAACGGAGTGACTTATTATCTTTTGGATAATGAGTATTACTTCCAGAGAAACGGCTTGTATGGCTTTTATGATGATGCTGAGAGATTTATATTCTTCTCAAGGGCAGTTCTCGAGCTGCTGAGATACATCGACTTTAAGCCGAATGTTATAAACGCCAATGACTGGCAGACGGCACTTGTTCCTGTTTATTATGATATTTTCTACCGCTATCAGCAGGGTTATGAGGATATCAAGACGGTATTTACCATACACAATATTCAGTATCAGGGACAATATGGCTTAGAACTTATCAACGATATTATGGGCATTCCGCTTTATCATACGGATCTGCTTTCATATGACGGTGATGTGAACTTTATGAAGGCTGCTATTGAAACGGCTGACAAGGTGACGACAGTTTCGCCAAGCTATGCTTGGGAGATACTTGATCCATGGTATTCACATGGTCTTGACAGAGAGCTTGTGAACAAGCAATACAAGCTTTGCGGAATACTTAATGGTATAGATCAGAAGATCTATGATCCTGCAACTGATCCTGTTATTGCTAAGAATTATAGTTTGAATGACAAGACGGGCAAGGCTGTTTGCAAGCACGCTTTGCTCAGCGAGCTTGGCATGGCACATGGAAAAGAGCCTGTTATCGGTATCGTAACGAGATTTGTTTCACACAAGGGTCTTGACCTTATCAAGTATGTGTTTGAGGACATCATCAGACTTGGCTGCAAGTTTGCTATTCTTGGTTCGGGCGAGAAGATATATGAGGACTTTTTCAGCGAAATGCATTATCGTTATCCTGACAGAGTGGGTCTGACCATTGGTTTTGTGCCTGAGCTGTCCAAGAAGATATACGCTGGTGCGGATATGTTCCTTATGCCGTCGCAGAGCGAGCCTTGCGGTTTGGCTCAGATGATCGCTCTGAGATATGGTACTATACCTATCGTAAGAGAGACAGGCGGTTTGAGAGACAGTATCCATGATGCAGGCGACAAGAATGGAAACGGCTTTACTTTCAAGTCCTACAACGCACATGATATGCTTGACGCTGTTGTTAGAGCCAGGGCATACTATGATGACAAGATGAAGTGGGGCAGGCTTGTGAACACTGCGCTCAAGCAGAATTTCAGTTGGACAAAGTCCGCCAAGGATTACATTGCACTTTACAACGACATTCACTAAACACCAATATCCGTTTATTTTGCCTGATAAACGGGAAAGACCGTCCCTTATCTTAGGGGCGGTCTTTTTGCATTTATATAAGTGTACGATCAATTGTACATTTATTTAGGAATTTGTCAACAAACTGAAAGCGGACAGGTGTGTGCCTGTCCGCTTTGGTTTAATGCTGTTTTGTTCGCATTGCTTTCGCTTTTTCTTTCATTTTCTGACCCAAATAAGAGCCTATTTCCAACATTGCGGTGTATTTGTCGATACACACGATAACGTAAGATTCAGCGTATTTAGGGAATTTCAGGGTCAGCGGCCACATATGCTTGACTATCATATCCTCCTCACGTTTGCCTATCTCAAAATGCTGTTTCGCATTGTTGAGTGCGACCTTTGGGTGGGTCATTCCGTGAGGCATTTCGCCTTTTTTCTTCTCACGATCCCGCCAATCATAAAGAAACAGATCGTGAAGCAGACCTGCTCTTGCTGCGGATCTTGAATTTAGTCCCAATTTTCTGCAAACGAGATAGTTATAGTAGGATACATTGATGCAATGCTGATAGCAAGTCGTACTATAGTGATGACGAAAATTTTTCATTTCGTTTACAACATCGCTGTCAAGCAGGTCCTTTACAAACTCAAAATACTCCTTTGCTTCCTCGGAATTTTCAATGGAATATCTTGAACCGAAAGCCTTTGACATTTGCATGACCTCTTTTCGATAACTTATATGCAGGCGGCAATTTTGCTGCCCTTTTTACGGTTGGTGACTAATGTTTACCCCATAAGTTACCCCATTCAAGTTTGTTTTACCAAACTTACATTAACATTATAAACTTTTTTGTTCAAAATGTCAATAGGGAATGTATAACAATTTTATTACAAAAATATCGGGCTGTCTGTGTTAGCATGGCAGTCCGATAAAAAATTGGATATCAGTAGTATTTTTCGTCATAAAATTTGGGGATAAAATCTTTGGCGGCGGATGTGCGGCTTTGGACAAAACCTTCAAAACCGTATTTGTTCACGGCGTCAATGACGGTGTTATACTCGAAAGTTGATGTCTTACGGCAAAGCTCTTTGTAGTCAAAGGCTTTATACACTGGGGTGAACTGGCTCATAAGACTTATCATTATTTCGTTTTTGGCAAAATTTTTGCCTAGCCACTCCATAAGCTTTATGGAGTCTTTACGGTGGGTAGGGAGGACAAGGTGGCGGACTATTGTGCCGCTCTGCATCATGCCCTTTTCGTCAAAGGTTGGCTTGCCTGAAAGCTCTGCCATTTTATGTATTGAAGCAGCGGCGTTTTCAAAATAGTCTGCGGCTTTGGAATATTTATCCGAAAGTGTAGGATCAAAATATTTAAGGTCGGGTAGAAATATCTGCACATAGCCACGAAGAAGCTCCAGCGTTTGGGGCTTTTCATAACCGCCGCTGTTATAGACCACGGGGATAGTGAGCTTATCTTTACAGAGGTCGAGCGCTTTGATTATTTGCGGAACGAAATGGGTGGGATTGACGAGGTTTATGTTGTTTGCGCCCATTGATTGAAGCCGCAGAAAAGTGTCTGCAAGCTCTTGCTCGGTAAGCTCAAAGCCTTTGCTTTGAGCGGATATTTCGTAGTTTTGGCAGAAACAGCATTTCAGACAGCAGCCTGAGAAAAACACTGTGCCTGAGCCTTCTGTGCCACTGATACAAGGTTCTTCCCACATATGAAGCTCGGCTCGGGCTATCCTTACTTTGGCAGTTTCACCGCAGAAGCCTTTATGCTCGTATCTGTTCACTTTGCACTCTCTTGGGCAGAGGGTACAGCTTTTAAGGATATCGTTCATGCCGCTGTGTCAGCTCCGCCTATTTTGGTGTAGGAGTCAGAGGATAGGTCGCCTGATGAGTCTGTGTTTTCGTCAAGGGGGATATTGAACTGGAATGAATCTGTTATAAAATCGTCATTCTGGAAGCAGGCTGTGAACGTGGTGCGCTTTGAATCGGCTGGGACAAGGAACTTGATCGTATAGGTCATATCGTCTTCGTAGTCGCTTTCACCGGGGAAGAAGTTGTTTGAGAAAAACGAATTATCGTTTTCGTCATAGGCGGTGTTGTAGGCAAAGGTGAATTTTACCTGTCTGTTGCTATCGCTGATATTAACATCAAGGTCGAGGTCTATTTCCCATACTGTGTCACCGCTTATAATACCGCCTGAAAGGGAGTTTCTTTCCTCATCGGTCAGGTCGCTTACTTTGCGTTCGGTGAGGGTATAGCCTTGATACTGAACGCTGTAGGTACCGTCCTCAGCGTCTTGCGCTACATAGAGGTTGGAATGGTCGGTGTAGTCATCTTCGGCTTCACTATAGGTATCGTCATAATCGTAGTCATAGTTATAGTCGTCATATTTGCTTGAAATTATTTTTGATGAGACAAAGCCTATGATAGTTGGGAGGATAGCCATAAGGATTATTATGACCACAACGGCGGTGGCACAGCCTTTGCCGCCATTCTTTTTGTTAGAGTGGTTTATGTTAGTGGCGTTGAAGCTATAGGAGCTGTTGTTTGGGCGGTTATAGCTTGTACGCTGTTGGCTGTAGTTATTGAGGGCGGCAAGCTTTTCGGCTCTTGAATTTGAATAGCTTGGGGGAGGGGTCGGGTTTTTAGGTGGGGTATAGGTGCTTTGGAAATTCTCGTCCCTTGCTTCCTCTTTACGTTCCTCGGAAACGAAATCGTTCTTTTCTTCTTTGAAGGTGTCATTTTCAGACTGACCGAACCAGCCGTCCTGCTCGTTATCGGCACGGAGATCATGAGAGTGCAGGTCATCTGAAAGGCTGTTACAGCTTATATCCTCGTCACGGGCTGTGAAGCACTCAGGACAAATTATCTCATCATCGCTTTTAAAGTGGTATCCGCAAATTCTGCATTTATTTCTGCTCAATTATTTCACCTCATTAATATACAAATTCCCAGCCCTGTTTTACAGGCTGACAAACGCACTTATAGCTCCAGCCTGACAGCTTTTCTGCGGCTGTTTGTGCGGAAGCGATATCGGGGAAAATTCCAAAAACGGCTGAGCCGCTTCCTGTCATAAGGGCGGAGAGAGCTCCGCTGTTTTTAAGCTCCTGCACTGCATGAGTTATCTCCTCACGGTCGGCGGCATATTCCAGCACATTGAAAAGGTTTGAGCATATGCCGAAAAGCTTTCCGCCGCCGATATATCTCAGCAGGACGTCCATATTACAGCGTTTTGGGTTTGAAATGCTGTCATATTTTTTGAAAGCTTCGGGGGTGGAGATACCCACGTCTGGTTTTATTATGACGAAAGCGCAGTCGGGTGAGGGCAGGTTGCTCATTATTTCGCCAACGCCCTGACAGAGCCTTGTGCCGCCTGTAATACAGAAAGGCACGTCTGCACCCAGAGCCACGCCTATGGAGCAGAGCTGTTCATCGGTGAGCCTTGTATCAAACATGAAGTCCAAGGCTCTAAGGGTAGCGGCGGCGTCTGCACTTCCTCCGCCCATGCCGGCTTGTGAGGGGAGGTTTTTCTCCACATTCACTGTTATTTTACAGCCGAAGTCAACATGGGTGAAGTCGGCAAAGGCATGGTAGGCTTTTGTGATGATATTATCCTCGCCCTTTGGAAAGCTGTCAAGTTTGCAGGTAAGCTCTATGCCCTCGCCCTCTGAGAGGGTAAAGTCCAGGAGGTCGAAGCAGGACACTGACTGCATGACAGTATTTAGCATATGGTAGCCGTCATCACGTTTACCAACGATATCCAATGCAAGATTTATTTTTCCGTAGGCTTTTATTTTTAAATTACTGCACGTTACCATTTTTGATATCCTCTAAAAATTCTCCGATACGTTTGATAGCCTCTCTCAGGTGGTTAAGGGAATAGGCGTAGGAGACACGCACATAGCCCTCTCCGCACTCGCCGAAAGCATCTCCCGGCACGACGGCTACCTTTTTGGTGTACACAAGTTTTTCGCAGAAGTCGGTGCTTGTCATGCCTGTGCTTTTGATACAAGGGAAAACATAGAATGCGCCTTGTGGTGCAAAGCATTTAAGACCAAGCTTATTGAAAGAATCCACCACAAAGCGACGGCGGATATTATACTCGTTACGCATGGCATCTATATCCTTCTGACAACTGTGCATGGCGACGATAGCGGCATACTGGCTGACAGTAGGGGAGGACATGATAGCATACTGATGAAGCTTGAGCATTTGGGACACTATCTCTTTTGGTCCGCCAAGGAAGCCAAGCCGCCAGCCTGTCATTGCAAAGCTTTTGGAAAAGCCGTTTATGACGATAGTACGCTCACGCATACCCTCTATTTCTGCGATAGAGCAATGCTTGCCTGAATATGTAAGCTCGGAATATATCTCGTCTGAGGCTATCATGATATTGGTATCTTTAAGCACCTTTGCGACAGCTTCGAGATCTTCACGGCGCATTATCGCACCCGTTGGGTTATTAGGATAAGGCAGGACGAGGAGCTTGGTTTTGTCGGTTATTTTTTCACGAAGCTCGTCTGCTGTGAGTCGGAACTCGTTTTCTTCCTTTGTTTCTATGACCACTGGAACGCCGCCGCACAGGGAGACGATAGGACGATAACAGACAAAGGACGGTTCGACTATAAGGACTTCATCGCCGGGTTGGACAAGGCATCTTATGGTAAGGTCGATAGCTTCAGAGCCGCCAACAGTGACGATTATTTCCTTATTAGGGTCATAGCTTGTGTGGATAGTACGCTGAAAATACTTGGCTATCTCTTCACGGAGAGCGATCAGACCTGCGTTTGCGGTATAGCAGGTCTTGCCTTTTTCAAGGGTAGAGATAGCCTCCTGACGTATTAGCCACGGAGTTTTGAAGTCAGGCTCGCCAACGCCAAGGGAGATAACGCCCTCCAGCTGCTGTGCGATATCGAAAAATTTTCTGATACCTGAGGGCTTCATTTCCTTTATGGCAGGGCAAAGCACTTTATTATAATCTATCATGGGGAGATCAAACCTCTTTCGTCTTTATCATCTGAGCTTATCATGATGCCGTTGTCTTTATAGACCTTTAGCACGAAGTGTGTGGCGGTGGACTGGACAGCGTCGATAGTTGCAAGTCTTTGGGAAACAAACTGTGAGATATCCCTGATGTTTGCACCGTTCACGGCAACGATTATATCATAAGCACCTGACATAAGGCGGACGGATTCCACCTGCTCATAGCTTGCGATCTGGTTTGCTATCTCGTCAAAGCCTGACTGTGACTGTGGGGTGACTTTAAGTTCTATAAGAGCGAAAACTGAATTAGGGTCATAGGCACTTTCGTCAACGATCGCGGAATAGCCCTTTATTACGCCGTCTGCTTCAAGCTTGGCGATATCCGCTGCAACCTGCTCTTCCGACTTATCGAGAAGAACGGCAAGCTCGCTGTTTGTGATACGGGCGTTGTTTTTCAGTAATTTTATAAGCTGATCCATAAATAAGCCTCCTTTAGATTTATAAATATACATTATATATTATAACATATTATCTGTATGAACGCAAGTATTGTGATGTAAGAAATGAGTAATTTATCTGTCAGAATAGACAAAGGAGAGGGCGAGAAAGCTTTGGGCGTGGGGGTCGTGGTATATCTGAGATGTTGTGGGGGTGGACAGGCGAATGTTGTTCGCCACTACAGATAAATTGCGGTCATGAGAGATTGTAGGGGCTGGAGTCCTCGACGGCACATTTATCTTGGGTATTTATTCTATGAGCTGTACAGTTATTTGGACTGTGCAGCTTTTTATGTGTGAGGGGTGTGAAAATTGGGGCGGCGGTATTGAAATTATTATTTTGTTGTGATATAATTGTACTAACTAGAACTGTGTAAATTCAGGAAGGATCTTTATGAGTATAAACAGCAATGAGGGCAATGATTTTTGCAACAGATATAATGAGGTGCTGAAAAGCGATAAGAAAAAAATGATCGCTGCGGCTGCAGCTTGCACTATCGTTATGGGAGCAGGCTTTGGCGGATATTTATACTACGGCGCTTATTATGCTTCGGGCTGGCACACCCATGACGGCTCGACTTATTATATTGTCAAGGAGACGGGCGAAAAGGCGCTTGGCTATCAGATAATAGACAACACCTGCTATCTTTTTGACGACAAGGGCAACGCTATGGCTGACGGCTGGCATAAGTATCGTGGGGACACTTACTATGTCAAGGACGGTGTTGTTCAGCGTGGAAAAATGAAAATAAAGGGAGAGGAATACTATTTCTCTGAGGAGTCTGGCATTTTCAGGACGGGCCTTTGCGAGATAAACGGCGGTGAATACTACTTTGACGATCACGGCTTCCCTGACACGGGTTTTGACAGCGACGGCGGTTATTACTATGACGAGAGTGGCAAGCGTGTGACAGGCTGGGCAAAGATAAACAATGTTCAGTATTATTTTCTCAAGAGCGGTGAGATGGCTAAGGGCTTTGTTGAGATAGAGGGCAAGATATACTATTTTGATGATGACGACGGTCACATGGCCACAGGCTGGCAGGACATTGACGGAAAAAAGTATTATTTTTCTGAGAGCGGTGCTGTTCACAAGGGCTGGATGGAGCTTGAAAAGAAGTATTATTATTCTGATGAAGCTACAGGGGCTTGCGCTCAGGGCTTTGCGGAGATAGACGGTGAGAGCTATTATTTCAATGATAGCTGTGAAATGGTCAAGGGCTGGATAACAATTGACAAGAACAGATATCATTTTGCTGATGACGGTAAAATGACTAAGGGCTGGTATGAAGAACCGCCTGAGAAGTATTATTTCAAGGGCGACGGCTCTGCAGGCAAGGGCTTTACCAAGATCAAGGACAAGTATTATTACTTTGATAAGAAAAATAGACTCCTCTCCGGCTGGAACGAGATAGGCGGAAATGTTTATTACTTCGGCAGAGGCGGCGTTGTGGCTGACGGCTGGGAGGATATTGACGAAGATACTTACTATTTTGACAAAACGACCCATGTGGCGGCAACAGGTTGGACGAATACGGATCAGTACACTGATGATGAAAAAAAGAAAATAAAAGAGTTCAAATCCAATGTATCAAAGCTTGTGAAGTTTGAGAAGGACGATTACAAAAAGGACGAGAAGCCTGACGAAAAAGAGACCCAAAAGCTTGAGGAGCTTGCGGACAAATTCGGTGAAAAGACATTCAATGCTTATGACAGAAAGGTTTATGAAAAGTTCGGCGGGGCGGTGTTCTATCAGTATTATTTCTACTCTGATCACACTCTTTGCACTGGATTTCATAAAATAAACGGCTATTACTTCTACTTTGATGAGGAAACCGGCAAGAAGGCTACAGGCTGGAAGACCATTGACGGAAAGAGATATTATTTTGGTCTGACAGGTGCGGCGGCTGTTGGCGAATTTGAGGAGGACGGGGACAAGAAATACACCTTCTCAAACGAGGGCGTACTTGCAGACGGGATCGTTAAAATAGACGCTGAATGGAAGTTCAAGAAAGAGGACGGCTCTTGGGCTAAGTCGGAGTTTGTTACTTCAAAGGGAAAAATTTACTACATTGGTGAGGACGAGGCTGCACTTACAGGTTGGCACACTATTGAAGACAAGCTGTATCATTTTGACAATGACGGCAAGCTTTCAAAGGGGCTGTTCAGTGATGATTCGGGGCTTTACTACATTGACAAGAACGGCGCTCAGAAAGACAAGTGGGTAACAGCCGGTGACAAGACCTATTATTTTGACGGCGATGGCAAGGCAGTTTCAGGCTGGAGAGAAATAGACGGAACGGAGTTTTATTTTGACAGCGATCATGTTTTGCAGAATGAATGGACGACTATTGCAGGAAAGAAATATTTCTTGCAGAATGGTGTTGCGTTGAGAGGTCCTGTGTACATTGACTACAAGTATTACAACTTCGGTGAGGACGGATATCTAAAGTCCGGCTGGGTAAGCTGGCGTGGGCAGAAGTTCTACAACAACAAGAACGGCACTGTTGTGACAGGTTGGAAGAAGATAGGCGGAAAGCGATATTATTTCAATGATTACGGCATGATGCTCATAAACACTACTGTTGACGGATATAACATTGACAATGACGGAGTTGCGCATAAGGCAAAGTAGCAATAAAAAGGACTGCTGTGGTTTAAGACAGCAGTCCTTTTGGTTTTGTATCAAATTTTTTCAAGCAGGCAGACCGCGGTGGCGGATATGCCTAGTTCCTCGCCTGTGAAGCCTAGTTTTTCTTCGGTGGTGGCTTTAACTGATATCTGTGAAATATCGCAGCCGCAGGCTTCTGCTATACGCTCCCGCATGGAGGTGATATAGGTGGCAAGCTTCGGCTTCTGTGCGCAGATGGTGGAGTCTATATTGCCTATTTTCCAGCCTTTTTCGGTCATAACGCTTATGACTTTTTCCATGAGCTTCATACTGTCTGCACCCTCATAGTCGGGGTCATTATCGGGGAAAAGCTTGCCGATATCTCCCAGTGCCAATGCACCAAGTATGGAATCCATTATGGCATGGGCAAGGACGTCTGCATCGGAATGTCCTAAAAGTCCTTTTTCATATGGTATATCCACGCCGCCGAGAATGAGCTTTCTGCCCTCGGTCAGTCTGTGGACGTCATAGCCGTGTCCTATACGCATTTTTGTTCCTCCTGTCCTAAAAATCGTACTGTTATATTTCCTCGTAGTTACCTAAAAATTTGAAATATGAAAGCTCTGAATTAAGCTCGCTCATGAGCTTTGCCACGTCCGGAGAGGTTATTGCTCCCTCAAAATCGAGATAGAAAACAACGTCAAAATCGGTGTTTGCGATAGGGCGGCTCTCTATCATGGAAAGGTTAAGGCCTGCCACGGAGAATTTGGTGAGAAGTCTGTAAAGTGCAGATGAGGTATGTGGCAATGCCAAGGACACTGACACGATGTCAGCATTTTCCGAGCAGAGAGTCTCCTTTGAAATGAGAATAAATTTTGTGTAATTCTCGGCGGCGTTGGCTATATTATGCCTGAGTATCTCAAGATCGTTCTGCTGTGCGCAGGCTTCTGAGCAGATAGCGGCATACGGTTCATTGCTTTCTTTTATGTAGCACGCCGCAAGGGCAGTATTTGCGTATTTATGGCTTTTAAGCCCGTTCTGAGAAAGAAACTCAGAACACTGGCTGAGTGCCTGCTCGTGGGAATAGACTATTTTGATATCCTCAAAGCGTGTGCCTTTTTTTACGGCAAGGCAGTGGGAGATCTTTACCTTAGTTGCTGCGCATATCTTGAAGTCATGCTTTTTCATAAGCTCGTAGGTCTGACCAACTGAGCCTGCGGTGGAATTTGCTATGGGAAGTATGCCGAAATCCGCTGAGCCGTTTTCAACTGATGAAAAAACGTCCTCAAAATCTTCAAAGAACATTGGCTCAAAGTCGCTGAATATCTGCTTGCAGGCTATATGTGAATATGAGCCTGTGGTACCCGGTACAGCGACTTTTTTATGACCTGTCAAGTCCAACTTTTTGTACTCTATCTTATCTGAGTCTGCAAAAAACTCCTGGTACTGACGGCACTTTGAAATATCCATGATGTTTTGGAAGAACACTCTTGACGCACTTTCCAAACCCTTTGGTGAGCTTTCTGTTACATGGTCAAGTATCTCGTTTTCACGCTTGCTCTGAAAAACAGGCATATTGTTTGCTATCTTATACTCAGCCACCTTGAAGCTTATCTGCATACGCTTATTGAAAAGCTCCTGCAGCTGGCTGTCTATATCGTTTATTTCATTCCTTAATTCCTGAAGATCCATTTTTACGCTCCTTAACAGACAGAATGATATTATTTTACCATATTTTCTGCCTTTATTCAAGAACTATTTTGTTAATTAAGGCTTTATCGAGTTTGGAAAACGGGATAACGGGCAGAGGGGTGGTATCGGTCTGGGTGAGTATTTTTTCGAGCCAAACCATATGATAGCACTTGTTGAACTTAAAGGCACATCTATGGAACGTACCCACTATGGCATAGCCCATTTTTTCATGGAACTTTACGCTGTCAAAGGTGAGATACTCGTCTTCTTTTTCGGGATAGGCGACGCAGGCATAGAGGTTTGTTATATGCTGTGCCGCAAGGAGCTTTTCAAGGGCGGAGTAGAGTTTTGCACCTATGCCTTTGTGGTGAAGCCCTTTTTTTACATAAACTGTGACTTCAACCGACCAATCATAGGCGGCTCTGTTTTTGAAAACGCCTGCATAGGCGTAGCCTGCTATTTTGCCGTTTTCTACTGCGGCTATGTAGGGATAATTTGCGGATATGCGGCGGATACGGTCGGAAAACTCCTCCACTGAGGGGACGTCATACTCGAATGTTATGGCGGTGTCTTCAACGTAGGGACGGTATATTTCAAGAAGCTCGTGAGCGTCCTTCTCGGTAACGGTTCTTATTATCATGGCGTTCTCCTTATAGTACCATTAATACTGTGCCTGCAGTGATAAGCACCGCACCTATGGCTGATCTTACTGTGAAGTCTTCATGGAGAAATAACACTGCAAGGATAAGGGTGATGACAACGCTGAGCTTGTCTATGGGGGCGACCTTTGAAACGCTGCCCATTTGGATAGCCTTATAATAGCATAGCCACGAAGCACCTGTTGCAAGTCCTGAAAGGATAAGAAATACCCAGCTTTTTCTGCCTATAGAGCCTATGCCGCTTTGTGTGTGGGTGATGAACACCATGAGCCATGCCATAGCAAGCACAACGCAGGTACGCAGAGCGGTGGCAAGATTTGAGTTTACTCCTTCAATGCCGACCTTTGCAAGGACAGAGGTGAGCGCTGCGAAAACAGCGGAGAGAAGCGCAAACACGAACCACATAATACCACTTTCTTTCGTGAAAAAATTGTTTGCTCATGCTTTATTATAGCACCTAAAGGTGCTTTTTGCAATAGAATGAGCGGCAGGACGTGATATTTTACATCAGACCTGCCACTTATGCTTAGTTATTTGCGGCAAATATTTTTATTGTTCGTGAAAGTGCTGTTACCTGCTGAGGGGTACTGAATGCAGAGGGTGAGAAACGCACTGTGCCTTGCTCTATTGTGCCGAGGGTGGTATGGGTGACGGCGGCACACTGAAGTCCTCCACGGAGGGCGAATCCTTTTTCGCTGAGATAGGAGGCGATCTCAGCGGAAGGGATATCACCGATGTTAAATGAAAGTATGGGGACTTTCTTTTGGTCTGCTTCATAGAACTTTATTTTGTCTATGTCTGAAAGCTGTTCGTAGAGCTGTCGGCAGAGCTTTTCTTCGTGGGCTTTTATTACGGCAGGGGTCTTTTGGCGGACAAACGTTAGCCCCTCGCCAAGACCGATTATGCCCACTGTGTTAATTGTGCCGCTTTCAAGCTTTTCGGGGAGGAAAGGAGTCTGTTCAAGCAGGGCGGAGGTCGCACCTGTGCCACCCTCGATTATGGTAGACAGAGAATACTCGCCGTCTGAGATAAGAAGTCCTGTGCCTGTTGGTCCGTAGAGGGCTTTGTGACCTGCGGTGCAGAGAAAGTTGAAGCCGTCTGAGAGAGGAAGCTCCAAAAGCCCGCAGGCTTGTGCGCCGTCGGCTATAAAGCATATGCCGTGGGCTTTGCAGAGTGCGGCTAATTCACGGTATGGCATGAGCCTGCCTGTGACGTTTGAAGCCACTGTACAGCAGATACACTTAGTTTCGGGGGTTATAAGGCGGCGGAAATTTTCTACTGTTTCGCTGTCTGTTTCCCCTGTTCGGGCAATAGAATATTTCACGCCTCTTGTTTTTGAAAGGGCATAGACGGGTCTTGCTACTGCGTTATGCTCGTGGTCTGAGATTATCATATGACCACCGTACTGCATGACACCTTTTATCGCCATGTTAAGGGCATGGGTACAGTTGGCGGTGAAAGCCACGTTCTCGGTCTGTGCCCCAAACATTTCTGCCGCCTGCTGTCTGACGGTGAATATCTTTTCAGACACTCGCATGGAAAGCTTGTGACCGCTTCTGCCCGGGTTGCCGCCATAGCGTTCTACTGCCTGAGCAACGGCTTTTGCTACGGCAGGGGGCTTGGGATAGGTGGTGGCGGAGTTATCAAAGTTTATTATGCTTCGGGTGTTTATTTTTCTCACCTCTTTTGCTCGAATATCACGTTTCTGAATGGTATGCGCTCTTTTTCAAGTATGGCGGTTATTTCTTCCGGGTGTGCGGTGACGGCTATGGAGTAGCCGCAGCCTGTGCCAAGGTCCTTCGGGGTGCGCTGTATTTCGCAGTAGTATTTTAAACTGTTCAGCAAGTTTTTTGCTTTCATTGCATAGGTTATGGAAGTCATGGCTATAAGACTCTTTTTCATTTTTTGTTGCTCCTTTATGCTGTACTTGTCCGTATACGCTTTTACGAATACACTTCAGTATATGCCGTTCACTGTTTGAGGGTGAACGCTGAAAGTTTTGTGAAAGGTAGGTGAAATTTGATAAAAGTTAATAGTCAGTTTAAATTTCGGGTGTACTATTTATATTATAATATAAAAAAGAAAAGAGGTAAAAGCTTATGAACGGATTTATGTATAAGGTAGCGAGATTTTTTCAGGGCAGATATGGTATAGACAAGCTTTTTTACGGCATTTGCGGTGTGGCTGTGGTGCTTAGTGCGGCGAATTTGTTTGTAAGGTCGCTTATTTTACAGCTTATGGTATACGCTGTGCTGGTGCTGGCGGTAGTGAGGGCGATGTCGAGAAACTGCCAGAAGCGATACGAGGAGAACATGAAGTTTGAGAGGGCTTTCGGGGGAATTGGCAGGAAATTTTCATTCTGGAAGAGAAAGTTCGCTGACAGAAAGACCCATGTTTATATAAAGTGTGGTGTATGCAAAAAGACGTTAAGGCTTCCAAAGGTAAAGGGTGAACATACTGTGAAATGCCCTAACTGTGCAAATAAGTTCAAGGTGAAGATCTGACCTGTTGCGGAATTTGCGGAAATGTGCTATACTATATAATATAGTATGATACTGTAGGGGTGCAGGGACAATGGGAATGGGCTGTCTAGGACGCCAGCCCCTACGGGAGTGTGTCAGACACGATTTTTTTGCGAAAAGGGAGCGGCAGGAATGCAGAAAGTAAATTATCAGAAAATGCTGGAGGGCATTATAAAAAAACACGAGGAAAAGGGCGACGTGCCGACTTTGCTTTTGCATAGCTGTTGTGCGCCGTGTTCGTCTTATGTGCTTGAATATCTGTCGCAGTATTTTAAGATAACTGTGTTTTACTACAATCCGAACATTTATCCCCGTGAGGAGTACGATAAGCGTGTGGCGGAGCTTCAAAGGCTTATTGCACAAATGCCTATGAAAAATCCTGTTACGTTCGTGGAGCGTGGGTATGACGAGGGTGAGTTTTTTCAGGCTGTTAAGGGCTTTGAGGATATACGTGAGGGCGGGGAGAGATGCTTTCGATGTTACAGGCTCAGGCTTGAACGGACGGCTCAGCTTGCCAGGGAGCTTGGCGCAGATTATTTTACCACAACGTTGTCTATTTCACCATACAAGAATGCTCAGAAGCTCAACGAGATATCGGAGGAGCTTGGGGAGATATATGATGTAAAGGCACTTCCTGCGGATTTCAAGAAGCGTGAGGGCTACAAGCGTTCCGTTCAGCTTTCAGCAGAATACGGGCTTTACAGGCAGGATTACTGCGGCTGTATCTTCTCAAAAAGAGAGCGTGAAAGGCTGGATACGATTACAACAAAATCTGAATAAATATAAAAATATTAACATTGCATAGAATGCTTGTACATATTATGATAACATATTTGGCTATATATAGCAAAAATAATATGCAAATTTGTGAAAAATGGCTAAAGATATGTGGTTAATTTGTGAAAAACGTTTATTGAAATACTTGTAAATGTGTGTTACAATATAGGCAAGATGTATGTTGAGGAGATATCGCTCAATATGTATCTAAAAATTATTAACAAAGATGGAGGAAAAACAAATGAAAATCTCTAAGATTCTCGCTGGTATGTCAGCTGCTGCTCTTGCTGCATCAATGATGTCACTCGCAGCATTTGCTGATGAAACAGCTACTGTTAAGGCAGACCTCACTGGAGGTACTGTTTCTCTCATTGATGAGAAGGACGATGACGGTGTTGTTACAAAGACAGGTGTTCTTACAGGAACAAACGTTAAGCTTTCAGATGTTTGCGGTATTGATGTTAATGTAACAGTTGGTGCAGACTCAGCTGCAAAGATCGAGGCTGGAGACTGGATAGGCGGTGGACTTGGTTACAACTCTGAGTCAACTGGTTGGGCTTCAAAAGAGTGGTCATTCCAGGAGGGTGCTAAGGACGTAACAGGCGTTAAGGCTGCTGACGGTTCTTATGATTTTGTTCTGAAGGGAACAGATCCTGTATTTGCTGATACAGATACATATGCTCAGGTATGGCTTCAGAACTGGACTACAGAGGACTTCACATTCAATGCTTTCACACTTCTTGACAAGGACGGCAATCCTCTCCTTGTTGTAGAGTCTGACAAGGAACAGGGCGGAAACTCTGTTGACCTCAGCGAATACAAGAAGCAGACAGAGGTTACACTTAACGGTGAAGGTCTGGCTACATCTGACGGCGGTAAGGTAAGAATCAACATCAAGCACCCATGGTGTGACGATGCACACAAGGCTGATTTCAACCTTGTTGATGATTGGAGCGTATTTGCAGGTGCTGACGCTATTGCTGTTACAGTTGATATCTCAAATGTAACTGACGCTTTCACAGCTTATCCATGCTTCACAAATGGTATTGAGAACGGTATTGGTTATTGGGAAGCCTCTGATAACAACCCTGCTGTTACAGTAAACGCTGACGGCACATACACATTTATCGTTAAGTTCCCTGCAGCTCTTGAAATGGACGCAAATAATATGTTCTTTGACATTGCTACAGACCTCGCTGGTACAGACGGCGAAGATCCTGCTGTTAAGATGGCTGTTAAGAAAGTTGTAGTTCTTAACAAGAGTGAGGCTGAGCCAACAGATTCTTCTGAGTCAACAGCTGATCCTACAGATTCAACAGATTCTGACGATTCAAATGATGTTCTCGTAGATTCTACAGATTCTAAGACTAACTCTGCTGCTACATCTTCTAAGGCTGCTAACAACGCATCTAACACAAACCCAAGCACAGGCGCTGCTGCTCTTGCTGCTGTAGGCGTTGCACTTGCTGGTGCTGCTGTAGTTGCTACTAAGAAGAGAAAGTAATCTGTAATTCAGATAATTCTTACTTAGAATAATTAAAGACCTGTCTTTCGGGACAGGTCTTTTTTTATTGCTTTTTTATCGAGGTAGTGGTATAATTGATTTATAAACTGCGGAGGTGTTTTTTTATGCGTATAGTTTTTGATGATATTAAAGAGAGCCTTGCACCGAATTTCAAGGGCGGCGAGAAAAGCTTTGCAAGCAGGGCTTATTCTGACGGAAAGAACAAGATGATGAAAGGCAGGCTCGTGCCGGGGGCTTCTATCGGTCTGCACAGACATGAGGGCAACTGCGAGATGATATATGTTCTTGAGGGCAGCGGCAAAATGCTTTATGACGGCGGTGAGGAAAGACTGTCGGCAGGAGATTTCCATTACTGTCCCGACGGTCATGAGCATAGCTTTATCAATGACGGCGACAGCGACCTTGTGTTTATTGCAGTTGTGCCAGCTCAGTAGATTTTTGCAGCTTTGTATCTGTGAAATAGTGGGTCAAAATGGCTTTGTAGTCTGAGCCTTTTTCTGCCATGGCGTTTGCACCATACTGGCTCATTCCTACGAGGTGTCCGAAGCCGTGAGAGGTGAAAGTGAATTTTGTATTGGCAAAGGTGAACTCGAAACATGGCGAGGAGATATCAAGGATATCGCAGAATGTGTTGGGCTGTATATCATAGCCACAGACGGTCAGGTTCGTTACATAGCCTATGCCGTCTGTTTTTGTTTTGAGCCAACTATCAGCATTGGCGAGGGGAGTGAAATTAATATCTGGGAAGCGGTCAAGAAGCTTGTCTTGAAAATCCTTGGCGGTGAGTGTCTGGGTACATTCTGTGGCGACAAGGTCTTTGTCAGCGGAGCTGTCTACTGACAGAAGATATGGGATATCTTCTCCCCATGCGTTTTTGGCGGATTGGGTATGACCGTTTGAAGCGGCGTGAAAGGCGACGATTATCGGTTCGCCTTCATAGGTGAGGATATCGTTCTTGACGGAATTGACGGCAGATCTAACTTTTTTGTAGGCTTTTTCATAGTCGTTGCCGTAATATTCTTTGGCGGCTTTCAGGGTGAAAAAGCTTTGGTAGAGGGTGCTGTCATCGCTGATGAGTGCGCCTTTTAAGGCGGGAGTAGGCGACTGGGCTTCGGAGAGCTGTCGGCGGCATATGTAGGTATGGGCGAGGACGGCTTGCGCTTTCAGGGCTTCTTCGTCAAAGTCCGCAGGCATTTGTGCAAGCACTGAGCCTATCATATATTCTTCAAGGGTGAAGTCTTCGGTCTTGCCGCTTTCGGTGAAATATACGGCTATTTTTTCTTTTTCTGAAAATGCAGGTTTCGATGCGGACTCGTTTGGGCGAAGAAATACTATGGTCGGTATTATTATAAGGATAACAGCAAATACTGCCATTATCTGTATCAGGTCTTTCATATGGTTTGTCCTTTCTTTTTTGGGGTACTATATTATATTCATGCAGTGGAGCAAATATTCATACAGGGCAAATTTTTGTACTGCAAATTTTTAAATGGCGGAGATATGCGGTTTTAATTTGACATGTTATCTTAATACTTGACAAAAATCTGAAAAAGGTGTATAATATAACTTATATTTATAATATACTTGAAAGCGAGATGATCTATTCAATGATAAATAATGCAGCAAGGTCGCTTTTATGCGAACAGTTTATAGCAAACAATACTATTGACCCTAAGCTTTATGACAGATATGTGGTAAAAAGAGGCTTGAGAAACTCTGACGGTACAGGTGTTATGGCTGGTCTTACTAATATCTGTAACGTACACGGATATGTGGTAAACGAGGGTGAGAAATCTCCTATTCAAGGTCAGCTTATCTTCCGTGGATACAACATCAATGATCTGGTGTCCAACGCTCAGAAGGAGAACCGTTTTGGTTATGAGGAGATAGTGTATCTGCTGCTCATGGGCGATCTGCCTAACAGGGAGGAGCTTACTGCGTTCAAGGGAATGATGGCTGAAAACAGACCTTTCCCTGACAACTTCTTTGAGGACATGATACTTAAAGCTCCGTCAAAGAACATCATGAATAAGATGGCGAGAGCAATTCTGGCTCTTTACTCTTATGACGATAACCCTGAGAATCGTTCTCCTGAGTATGAAATGGCTACGGCTATCTCTATAATCTCTAAATTGCCTAACATAATGGTTTCGGCTTATCAGGTAAAGAAACGCTGTTATGACGGTGAAAGCTTGTTCATGCACCCTCTGATACCTACACATTCTACTGCGGAGATGATCTTGTCGGCACTGCGTCCGGACAGACAGTTCACTGAGGAAGAGGCTAAGATACTTGATCTGTTACTTATGCTCCACGCTGAGCATGGCGGAGGAAATAACTCAACTTTTGCCTGCCGTGTGCTTACATCTTCCGGAACGGATCCTTATTCTGCATACTCTGCGGCTATCGGTTCACTGAAAGGTCCACGTCATGGTGGCGCTAACCTTAAGGTGGCGGCAATGCACCAGTGCATAAAGGACAACGTTCAGAACTGGGAGGACGAGGGCGAGATCGCTGATTTCCTTACAAAGATACTCAACAAGGAAGCTTTTGACCACACAGGTCTTGTTTATGGCATGGGTCACGCTGTTTACACATTGTCTGACCCTAGAGCTGTCATACTCAGAGAGAATGCCAAGAAAATGGCTGAGAACACTGAGTTTGAGAGAGAATACAAGCTTCTTGAAACGGTGGAAAGACTTACTCCTGAGCTGTTCAAGAAGATCAAGGGCAGTGACAAGGCGATGTGCGCTAACGTTGATATGTACTCTGGCTTTGTTTACAGTATGCTGGGTATTCCTGAGGATCTTTACACGCCTATGTTCGCTGTTTCAAGAATGGCAGGCTGGTGCGCACACAGATTTGAAGAGCTTGTAACAGGCAAGAGGATAATCCGTCCTGCATACAAGGCTATCTCAGGTGAGAAGAAGTATATCCCATTGGACGAAAGATAAGCAAAATAATTTTTACCTGTTCCTATGGACGGAAAAAGGCTTGAAATATTTTTGTATATATGATATAATAGAATCGGGTATATGCCCGGTTCTATTTTTTTGTTTGGTGTATCAGGAGGGATCGCTTGAAAAATCTTAAATTGGCTGCTGTTTGTCTTTCTTGTCTTACTATGACAGGCTGTTCGGCACTGAATTTTTCTGTTGAGGGACTTATAAACGCCCCGAAGCTTACCTCTGAGCAAAGCGAGATACATCAGGCGCTTATCGAGAGCGTGGGCAGTAATATAACTCTGAAATATCCTAAAAACGGTGAATACCGCTCGGCTTATGTTATTGCAAATATCGACGATGAGCCTACGGACGAGGCTATGGTCTTTTATGAGTACACATCAAACGGATCTGAGGAGGACGGCTTGAGGGTGAACATTCTCGACAAGGACGAGGACGGCAAGTGGTATTCTGTGAAAGAGCTTGCAGGCGCAGGCACGGACATAGATCAGGTCATTATCTCGCCTATGGGAAGTAATAACCAGACGGACGTTTTTGTGGGATATCAAAATCTTACTAATGATGAAAAGACTATGGAGATATACAGCTATACCGACGGGGATTTCAAGCGTGTGGCGCTTGATACTTATTCGGTGCTGGAGCCTTTGGATATAAACAATGATGGTTATATAGAGCTTATCACCATTCAGAGAAGCACCAATAATGATACAGGTGCGGTGACGGCAAAGGCTTCTATGCTCAACATGAAAAACAATGAGATAACCCGTGGCGAGAACGTTGATATGTGCGATAATGTGACTTCTTATGTGTCATCAAAGACGGGAATGCTTGACAGCGGCAGGCGTGCTATTTTTATTGACGGACTGACTGCTGACGGAAAATTGCAGACGGAGATAATATACTACAGATATTCGGGACTTCAAAATCCTATGCAGCTTAGAAGCGAAAAGCTGCTGCCTTTATGCACAAGACCAGCAGGCTACTACAGTGAGGACATGGACGGCGACGGTGATGTGGAGATACCGTCAACTTCGCCTATGGTGGGTTATGAAAACGCTGTGGCAGACGAAATGCTCTATATGACTACATGGAGCGTTTACGAGGATTTTTATGATCTGAAAACAAAATACACAGGCTATTATGCCATATCTGACGGATATTTTGTAACGTTCCCAAAACGCTGGAACAGTTCTGTTACGGTGAAAAAGGACAGCGACACAAACGAGCTTGTTTTCTATAAATACACAGGAGATATAAACGAGAGCAACGAGGAGATAATGCGTATCGCTGTGTCTTCAAAGAATGATTCGGAGGATTATATCTCTGACGGATATGAGCTTATCGACAGCAAGGGTCAGCTTGATTATTTTGTGAAGCTTCCTCTTGACAGGCGTGAAAAGCTCATACCGACTATTGACGAAATTCAGAATAATTTTTACATAATAAACTGATCTTGGAGAGGAGTAAATGTAATGAAAAGAGTTTTGGTTTGCGAGGACGAAGATTCAATTAGAGAATTTGTGGTCATAAACCTTGTAAGAAGCGGTTACGAGGTAGTTGACGTAAACTGCGGTGAGGACGCTCTCAAAGCCTATGATGAAAAGGACGGCGGTTTTGACGTTGCTCTGCTTGATATTATGATGCCCGGCATCGACGGAATGCAGGTGTGCAAGAAGATAAGAGAGAAAAGCAACACTATCGGCATTATCATGCTTTCGGCAAAATCACAGGAAATGGATAAGATATCATGCCTTATGAGCGGTGCTGACGATTATATCACAAAGCCGTTCTCTATTTCTGAGCTTATTGCAAGAGTTGACGCTGTTTGCAGGCGTGTAAATCGTTCAGGCTCTAAGCCTGAGGAGGCTTCACAGATAGTTTCAGGTCCATTTACGCTTAATCTTAAGAGCAGAACTGTTTTCAAGAACGGTGAGCAGATAGACCTTACACAGGTGGAGTATCAGATAATGGAGTATTTCTTCAAAAATCAGAATACTGCACTTGACCGTTCAAGTATACTCAATCACATATGGGGCGAGAGCTATTACGGCGACGATAAGATAGTGGACGTGAATATCAGAAGAATAAGAATGAAGATAGAGGACGAGCCTTCTAATCCTAAGTATATCCTTACTATATGGGGCTTTGGCTACAAGTGGGCAGGCGGCTCTAACTGAGCTGTGAAAACATGATGAACGGAGTTTTTATCAGTTGAGCGGAAAAAAAAGAAAAAGCGGCAGACTCAGTATCACACAGCACTGGCTGAGGAACAATCTCGGGGTGGTCGTGGGAATACTTGTGGTGCTTGAAATACTGCTTATTGTGGTGGTGAGAAATTATTACTACAGCTCCACAAGGCAGTATCTTACATCTAAAATGAAGATAGTCACCACAGCGGTAGTGAACGCTTCAGGTGACGAGCAGACTAACTATAATTCTCAGATACGCTCCCTTGTGGAAAGCTATGACGAGAAAGACAAGATAGAGCTTATGGCTATCAAGACCGACGGTGAGGTCGATGTTACATCATCAGGCTTCTCTCCCTCGGAGAATGACAACATGACCGATTATGAAGACGCAAAGAAGTCCGACACGGGAATAGGCACACAGATATATGAGCTGTCAACAGGGGAAAAGGTCATGGCGATAACGTCAGTTATATCTCCGAAGGGAAGCGAATATGAAGCACTGAGAATGTTGTCTTCCATGAAAAATATCGACCATCAGATCTTTATTATGTCTATGATAATCACGGCTATCGTTGTGGCTGTCATAATGCTCATGTTTTTCTCGGGAATGTTTTTTATCAAATCTATTGTTTTGCCTATAAGAAGCATAAACAGCATAACAAGGCGGTATGCTACGGGAGATTTCAGCGAACGTCTTGAAAAGAAACGAAATGACGAGCTTGGCGAGCTTTGCGACTCTATCAACTACATGGCGCAGGAGCTTTCTAATACAGAACAGATGAAGAATGAGTTCATATCCTCTGTATCTCATGAGCTGAGAACTCCGCTTACCGCTATAAGGGGCTGGACGGAAACTGTTACCAGTATGTATGAGGACAAGGAAACCTTCAAGAAGGGTATGAGGGTCATCACAAGTGAGACGGAGAGGCTTTCGCAAATGGTCGAGGAGCTTCTTGACTTTTCGAGGATACAGGACAACAGACTCACGCTTATTATGGATACTATAGATATTCTTGCGGAGCTTGGGGAAACTGTGCTTATCTATCAGGAGAGGGCCAAGGCGCTTGGTATAACACTCAATTACTACGAGCCGAAAATGCTCCCGTTTGTTTACGGCGACAAGAACAGGCTTCGTCAGGTATTCATAAATATTGTGGACAACGCTATCAAATACTCCAACAAGGGCGACACTGTATCGGTGGAGGCTTATGAGGAGGACAATGAGGTATGTATTTCCATTTCCGACACGGGTATGGGAATATCAAAGGATGACCTGCCAAAGGTCAAGACGAAATTCTTTAAGGCAAACCACACAAGACGTGGTTCGGGAATAGGTCTTGCGGTGGCAGACGAGATCATTCAGCGGCATGGCGGTACGCTGGAGATAAACAGTGAGCAGGGAGTAGGTACAACAGTGATGATAACGCTCCCTTGTATCGAGCAGAAGAAAAAGCCTGACAACCAGGCAACTGTAGACGTGGAGCTTATTTCTTCTGAGCCTATCGAAAACAACGACAACGTGCAGTAGACGCACACACCGCCTTGAAAGGAAAGAAAATGAGCAGTAAAGCACAAAGCAAGGAAAAATTCAAGTCAAAGATCGGCGGACAGGCTGTTATCGAGGGCGTTATGATGCGTGGCATTGACAAGGCGGCTATGGCTTGCCGCCTGCCTGACGGCACCATAGACCTGGAGGAGTGGGCGATAAAAGGCGGAAAAGATACGCCTTGGTACAGGAAAACGCCTTTTGTGAGGGGCATTTTCAGCTTCCTTACTTCTCTTATAGACGGCTACAAGTGCCTTACAAGGTCGGCTGAAAAGCAGATGACGGAGGAAGATGAGGAGGAGCAGACCAAGTTTGAACAGTGGCTGGACGATAAGCTGGGGGACAAGCTCGGTCCTATCATCACGGCGATATCTATGGTGCTGGGTGTGGGTCTGGCGATATTGCTGTTTATGTATCTGCCGTCGCTGGTGTCTAAATTCATAAGCAAGTTCATTGACCTGTCGGCTTTTGGAAAGAATCTTATCGAGGGTATTTTGAAGATAGCTATTTTCATTGGCTACACGGCTTTGACTGCTCTTACTAAGGATATCAGGCGTACATATGAATATCACGGTGCTGAACACAAGACTATCGCTTGCTATGAGCATGAAGAAGAGCTGACGGTGGAGAATGTGAAGAAATACACACGTTTTCACCCTCGCTGCGGAACGAGCTTTATTTTCCTTGTGCTGTTCATAAGCATTTTTGTAAACACAATATTCAGAGTATCATGGGCAAGCATTTTGCTGAGAGTTGTTATAAAGATAGCGCTTCTGCCTATCGTTACGGGTATTGCTTACGAGCTTATAAGGCTTGCGGGAAAATATGACAATATTTTCACTAAGATAATCTCTGCACCGGGTCTGTGGATACAGAGGATAACTACAAGCGAGCCTGATGAAAGTCAGATAGAATGTGCTATAGCGGCACTAAAGGCTTGTATACCTGAAAATAAGGAAGATGACAAATGGTAAGGAAAGAACTGTTTGATAAATGTGTGGGACTGCTTGAGGAGAGCGGTCTTGGCGAGAACGCTGCTTGCGAGGTCACATGGGTGTTTGAAGATGTGGCTGAGGGGGATGATATCACTCCTGAGCAGGAAAAACGTATAAGCGACATTGTCACACGTCGCTGTGAGGGCTATCCTTTGCAGTATCTCCTTGGACAGTGGGAGTTTTATGGTCTGCCTTTCAAGGTGGGCGAGGGCGTGCTGATACCACGTCAGGACACGGAAACTATTGTTGACACGGCTTTGAAGATGTTTGCAGGCAAGAAGGATATCACTGTTATAGACCTTTGTTCAGGCTCGGGGTGCATTGGTATCACCCTTGAAAGGAAGCTTGACTGCGGTCGGGCAGTGTGTGTGGAGAAGTCTGAAAAGGCGGCAGAGTATCTCCGTGAGAATATAAGTCTGAACGGCTCGGGGGCTGAGATAGTCATGGGCGACGTTACAGACGAAAAGCTTGTGGAGGATATGCCTGAGGCTGACCTTATAGTGTGCAATCCCCCTTATCTCACAACAGAGGACATGGACGCTTTACAGCGTGAGGTCACTTTTGAGCCTGCGGAAGCTCTTTTCGGCGGTGAGGACGGCTTGGACTTCTATCGTGAGATAGTTCGCAAGTGGAAGAAAAAGCTTAAAAGCGGCGGCGTTATGCTCTTTGAGATCGGTATCGGTCAGGAGGACGAGGTAATGCGGCTGATGATACAGCACGGCTTTAAGAATGTGAGATGCAGGAAAGACTTGTGCGGTGTTTACCGCTGTGTTTCGGGCATTTATGAGAAATAGTACGAAAATTTGTACAGATAGATAAATTGCGGTTACTGTACAGACAAATGGACAGTTAGTATGATATGATATAGATACGGATAAAACACCGATAAGATAGGGAGGTCATATAAAATGGCGATAGACAAGAAGAAAAAAGAAGCCGTTAAGACGGTAGTAAAAATAACAGACGCAGAGGAAAAGAAAAAGGCTCTTGACACAGCGATAGCATATATTGAAAAGCAGTTCGGCAAGGGTGCGATCATGAAGCTTGGCGAGGCTAAGGCTATGGATATTGAGGCTATACCGACAGGCTCAATGACTCTTGATATGGCGCTTGGTATTGGAGGAGTGCCGAGAGGAAGAATTATTGAGATATACGGACCTGAGTCATCAGGTAAGACAACGGTCGCACTTCATGTTATCGCAGAAACACAGAAAATGGGCGGAGAGGTAGCTTTTATCGACGTTGAGCATGCTCTTGACCCTGTTTATGCAGGTCAGCTTGGCGTTGATATCGACAATATGCTTGTTTCTCAGCCTGACAGCGGTGAGCAGGCTTTGGAGATAGCCGAGGCTCTGGCACGTTCCGGTGCTATCGACTGTATCGTTATCGACTCTGTTGCGGCAATGGTAACAAAATCTGAGATAGATGGCGAAATGGGCGACACTCACGTTGGTCAGCTTGCAAGACTTATGTCTCAGGCTATGAGGAAGCTCACATCTGTTATTGCAAAGTCCAATACAACGGCTATATTTATCAATCAGGTCCGTGAGAAGATAGGCGTTATGTATGGAAACCCTGAAACTACTCCAGGCGGACGTGCTTTGAAGTTCTACGCTTCAGTAAGAATAGAGGTCAGACGTGGAGAGCAGATAAAGAACGGCTCTGAGGTCATTGGTAACAGAACAAAGTGCAAGGTGGTAAAGAACAAGGTAGCACCGCCGTTCAAGGAGTGCGAGTTCGATATCATGTACGGCAAGGGTATCTCCCGTGTGGGCGAGGTGCTTGACATGGCGGTCGATCTTGATATCGTTAAGAAGGGCGGAGCTTGGTTCAGCTACAATGATATGAAACTTGGTCAGGGACGTGACAATGCTAAGGAGTTCCTGCTCAACAATCCTGATATCATGAATGAGATAGAAGCCAAGATAAAGGAACATCAGGCGGAGCTTGTGCTTGCGGCGCAGAAAGATAAAAAGGCCAAGAAGCTTGAAGAAAAGGCTAACGCAGGTGCGGCGGCTCAGAGTGCAAATGAGGATATGGCTGCTGACAAGCCTGAGAAGAAGATACGCAAGGCGGCAAGCGACAAGTCTGTTGTGGCAAAGCCTGAGGAGGACTTCGAGGAGTTCGCTCCTGTTGACATAAGCGAGCTTGGTGACTGATAAATGCTTAAAATAACGGGCGTTTCAAAATACAAGGGCAGCACATATATGATAGAGTTTGAGGAGGGCGAAACGGCTTTTCTCAACTACGAGGTAGTGTCTGCCTATGGTCTGAGAGCAGGGCTTGATATGCCTGAGTCTGCTTGGGAGAAGATAGTTTTTGACAACGAGTTCAGAAAGGCTAAGGAAAGAGCTTTGTATCTCCTTGATTACAGGGACTATTCCTATGTGGAGCTTTACAAGAAGCTTGAAAAGAATTACAGCGAGGAGATATGCGACGCTGTAATGGATAAGATGCTGGAGCTTGGGACGGTCAATGACAGGCGGTATGCTCAGGGGCTTGCGAGGACTTATGTGGAAGTGCGCAAATACGGATATTACCGTGCTTATCAGCAGATGAGACAGAAAGGGCTTACGAAGCCTATAATAGAGGAAGCTCTGGAGGAATACAGCGAGGGTACATACGAACGGCTGTATGAGCTTGTGGAGCGAAAGTATCTCAGATATCTTGACGGAGAAAAGGGTGACATAAAGGTGAAAAACGCCCTTGTGCGTTTGGGGTATTCATACGACATAATAAAAGAGGTGCTTGCTGACATAAAACAGGAGTACGGCGACGAATAAAGGAGCAAAGAATGAAAAAGATCATTTTTGCGGCGGCTATACTGAGTGCGGGGATCATGACAGGCTGTTCGCTGAGCTTTGACGGCACAGATAACTCTCAGCCTGCGGAAAATGTTCAGGGCAGTGAGAACGCTGTGACAACGCAGGGAACTGATACGGAAAGCGAAGAAGCCGCTGACCCGCTTGAAGAGGCAAAGGACGTTGCGGCAATGTATCTTAAAGCCGCAAACGCTGAGTTTGACCAATCAATGGTTAAGCTTATGACGGACGATTATGCCGCTGACTATGAATATATGAAAAAGAACATGGGCGGCGACAATGAATACGGTGAGGACGAGCAGATAAGCGGAGTAAGATATAGCTTTGACAAGGATAAGTGCGGCTTTATCGACAAGGTGAACATCTCTGAGGAGTATTCAAAGGCGGCGGAGCTTTATGTGACCATAGCTTATGACAGCTCTGAGGGAGAGGTCACGTCATCACAGTATATTCTTATGGTGCTTGACAAGGACAATGATTGGAAAGTATGCTTTGCAGGCTCAAAGGCGCAGGCATATGCAGACGGAATTATAACTGACGAAAACTCGGAAAAGGCAGAGGCTAACGCTCAGGCGGTATATGAGGCGGCAGAAAAGGCGGTCACGGAGCTTTCAAAAGACAAGAGCTACAAGTTTGAGTACATGAACTACATTTCCACAGAGACGGACAAGTTCATAGAAAAGATAAAGGAACAGCTTCCTGATGAGCTTAAGGATACATATTTCACTGTTTTTATTGATGAAGGAAAGCTTGATTATGTTGTTTGGTCGCAGGAAGCAGGGTCAGAGATAACTGTTACTTACCCTGAGAAGAAAAACTGACGGTGCAAAAGTGCTTGACAAAATAAATTGCGTGGTGTATAATATAAGTAACCACAAAGGATATAATTTTCAGTCGTTTCACGCTGAAAAGCGAAAACCCCGAAAGCTGCAACTTTCGGGGTTTTCTTTTGGGATCATGCCGGACTTACTTTCTGTCGATCCACTTGCTTATGTAGTAACCAACTACGCTTGCCAAGACAGAAAGTACAAAGGATATAATAAAATTCAAGCCGTTTCACCTCCTCCCTAGCGGAAGAAGCCGACATGGCTATATTATACCACACTTTCTGTCTGATTTCAACATATTTTTACTAAAACAGGGCAGGGGAGCTGTTTGAGTCAGCCTTTGTGGAAATTTCATAAATATTTTGATTTTTGTCATACAATAGTGACTAAAAGGGCTTGACAAAACTGTGTAAAAGTGAGATAATAAGATAGATTATTGTGATACTTTATGCCGTCCGTTGGCGGTGTAGGATTGGAGATTTTTTCATGGCAACTAGAGTGGGAATGGTTTCTCTCGGATGTCCTAAAAATCAGGTGGACGCTGAGCATATGCTCTATGATCTGCGCAAAGAGGGTTTTCGGATAGTTTCTGACGCAGCCCTTTCTGATGTGGTCATTATAAATACCTGTGGATTTATCGAGTCGGCTAAACAGGAGGCTATAGACACTATACTTGAGTTCTGTACTCTCAAGCAGGAGGGCAGGATAAAGGCGGTAATAGCTACGGGCTGTCTTGCTGAAAGATACCGTGACGAAATGAAAAAGGAGATCCCTGAGCTTGACGCTGTTGTGGGAATAGGCTCTAACGGAAAAATTTGCGATATTATAAGAGAGATACTGCTGGATAAGCAGGCGGTCTGTTCTTATGGCGCAAAAACTGAACTTTCCATGGAGGGCGGAAGAATTATTTCTACTGAGCCTTTCTATGCGTATATAAAGATAGCCGAGGGTTGCAGCAACAACTGCACTTACTGCGCTATCCCGTCTATAAGAGGAAAATACAGAAGCAGACGCATGGAGGATATCGTCAAGGAAGCCAGATGGCTGGCTGAGAACGGCGTGACGGAGCTTGTAGTTGTGGCCCAGGATACAACACGCTATGGTGAGGATATCTACGGCAAGTCTATGCTCCCTGAATTGCTCACGGCACTTTGTGAGATAGACGGCTTCAAGTGGATAAGAACGCTTTATTGCTATCCTGAGAGGATAACGGACGAATTGCTGGACGTTATCGCTAAAGAGGACAAGCTTGTAAAGTATCTTGATATGCCTATACAGCACTGCAACAAGACCATACTTAAAAGAATGAACCGCCATGGGGACAGAGAGACCCTTACGGCACTTATAAAGAAGATAAGAGAAAAGATACCGAACGTTACGCTGAGGACAACTCTTATCACAGGCTTCCCAGGGGAAACTGAGGAACAGTTCGAGGAGCTTTGTGAGTTTGTAAAGGAAATTCGCTTTGAAAGGCTCGGCTGTTTTGCTTACTCGCCTGAGGAGGGTACGCCTGCGGAGAAGTTTGAAGATCAGGTGCCTTTAAAGGACAGAGAGCGCAGAGCGGAGATAATAATGGAAGAACAGATGATTATTTCCGACAGCCTTAATGAGGCTGCTCTCGACAGCGAAGTCGAGGTGGTTTGCGAGGGCTTTGACAGATATGCCGAGTGTTACTACGGCAGAAGTCAGGCGGACGCACCTGAGATAGACGGAAAGATATTCTTCCTGAGCGAGGATAAAGTTAGAGTCGGCGAGTATGTCAAAGTAAAAATTGACGATACTATGGATTATGACCTTATCGGCTCAAAAATGTAGATGAAAGGAACTTGATATGAACCTGCCAAATAAACTTACAGTGCTTAGAGTAATATTGATACCGTTTTTTCTGCTGTTCGTGCTGCTTTTCAAGATACCGCATCACATGGTGTTTGCACTTATCGTATTCGCAGCTGCGTCTATCACAGACTGGTTTGACGGCAAGATAGCAAGAAAGCACAATCTTGTTACAACATTCGGAAAGTTTCTTGACCCGCTTGCAGACAAGCTTCTTGTTATGACGGCGCTTATCTGCTTCACATTTGAACGTTGGATAGACCCTGTTGCGGTGGTACTGATACTTGCGAGAGAGTTTATGGTAACGGGTCTTAGACTTGTTGTGGCAAGCGAGGGCGTTGTGGTCGCTGCAGGAATATGGGGTAAGCTGAAAACGGCTTTCACTATGGTTGCGCTTATCGCTATAATGGTTTTGCAGATCGTTAATCCTGCGGAAAAAGGCAGCCCTGATTTCACTTGGGGAACACCGATATTCCTTGTAAACGAGATACTCATTTGGATTGCTGTTGTGCTGACAGTCATTTCCGGCGCAGTTTATCTCAAGGGATACTGGAAGTATATAGATTCGGGCAAATAATGTGACTTGCCGACGTGTTGCGGCATATGATAACTTAATATATAAATGCGTATCAGCAAGAGTAGCTGTGAGGTAATTTTCAGAGAGGAGCCGTTTGGTGCAAGGCTTCAAGGACTTTCAGTGAAGTGCGGCTGACAGCAGGGAGCGAACAACGGCAAAAGCTTAGTATTCCTCCACGTAGGGTCTGCGTTAAAGATATTGAGCTGTACAAAATTTTGTACAGGAAATCGGAGTGGGACCGTAGATCATAATCTGCCTCCGGAGTGGTGAAACGCCATTCCGGAGGTTTTTTCTTAGAAAGGGAGAGATAGATATGACGATTTTGGAAAACATAAAGCATGATATTCAGACTATAAAGGACAGAGATCCTGCGGCAACTAGCACGCTGGAGATCCTCACATATTCGGGGCTTCACGCTGTGGCTTTTTACAGGGTGTCGCACTGGTTCTATGTTCACAAGCACAAGGTCATCGCAAGATGTATTTCGCAGTTTGCAAGAATGTTGACAGGTATCGAGATACACCCAGGTGCTAAGATAGGCAAGGGTCTGCTTATCGACCACGGCTCGGGTGTTGTTATAGGTGAGACCGCTGAGATAGGCGATTACTGCCTGCTGTATCAGGGCTGTACCCTTGGAGGAACAGGTAAAGACCACGGTAAAAGACACCCTACTCTTGGTAACAATGTTATGGTAGGGTGCGGTGCAAAGGTGCTTGGACCATTCACTGTGGGGGACAATGCAAAGATAGCCGCAAATGCGGTAGTTCTTGAGCCTGTGCCTGCAAACTCAACGGCTGTGGGCGTGCCTGCAAGGATAGTTAAGCAGAACGGCAAGCGCACCTGCGACCTCGATCAGGTGCATATCCCTGACCCTGTGGCTCAGGAGCTTTGCCAGACAAGAATACAGATAGCTAAGCTGGAAAAGAGAGTGGCTGAGCTTGAAAAGATCGGAAAGAAAGAGCAGTAAAATATAAGGAAAGAGGTAAAGATAAATGAACATTTATAACACGCTTACTCACAAGATCGAAAAATTTGTACCAAACGAGCCGGGCAAGGTGTCAATGTATACCTGCGGTCCTACAGTTTATCACTATGCCCATATCGGCAATCTGAGAAGCTATATAATGGAGGACGTTTTGGAAAAGTATCTCCGCTATGACGGTTATGACGTAAAGAGAGTAATGAACATCACGGACGTTGGTCATCTTACTTCTGACGGCGATACAGGCGATGATAAAATGCTCAAGGGCGCAAAGCGTGAGCATAAGACTGTTATGGAGATCGCAAAATTCTACACTGACGCTTTCTTTGAGGACTGCAAGAAGCTAAATATCAAAAGACCTGACGTTGTTGAGCCTGCAACGGGCTGTATTAGTGATTTTATCAAGGTGATATCTGCTCTTATGGACAAGGGCTATGCTTATGAGGCAGGTGGAAACATCTATTTTGATACTTCAAAGCTGAAGGAGTATTATGTTTTCCACAACTTTAATGAGGAAGATCTTGAGGTCGGCGTTCGTGAGGGCGTTGAGGAGGACACAAACAAGCGCAACAAGGCTGACTTTGTACTGTGGTTCACAAAGTCTAAGTTCGACGATCAGGAGCTTAAGTGGGATTCCCCTTGGGGTGTGGGCTACCCTGGCTGGCATATCGAGTGTTCATGTATCTCCATGAAGCACCTTGGCGAAAGACTTGACATTCACTGCGGCGGTATCGACAACGCTTTCCCACACCACACAAACGAGATAGCACAGTCTGAGGCTTATCTTGGTCATAAGTGGTGCAACTACTGGTTCCATATACTGCACCTTAACACAAACAGCGGAAAGATGTCAAAGTCTAAGGGCGAGTTCCTTACTGTTTCACTGCTGGAGTCAAAGGGCTATGACCCACTGGTATACAGATTTTTCTGCTTGCAGTCACACTACAGAAAGTCACTTGTTTTCACATACGAAAACCTTGACAATGCAAAGACAGCATACAACAAGCTCACTGCAAGGATAGCACAGCTTATGGCTGACAAGAAGCCTGACGAGGTGGTGGAGCTTGTGGATTTTGAGAAGTTCAAGGGTAGCTTCAAGGCGGCACTTGATGACGATATAAACACTTCAAATGCTATCACTGTTCTGTATGACGTTCTTAAAGCTGACACTAACAATGAAACAAAGCTTGCCCTTATCGAGGATTTTGACAAGGTGCTTTCACTTGGTCTGATAGAAGCTGCAAAGAAGCTCAGTGCTGACGGTGAAGAGGATATTCCTGAGGAGGTCAAGGTGCTTGTTGAGGAGCGTAAGGCTGCAAGAAAGGCAAAGGACTTTGCTAAGGCTGACGAGCTGAGAGATAAGATAGGCGAGCTTGGCTATATCGTTGAGGAAACAAGACAGGGCACAAAGATAAAGAAAAAGTAAAGGAGCGTTAAATGAGCAAAAATAAACAGGATCTGGGTCCATACCGCAGAAAACAGTTTCAGACGTATTTTCAGTTTTCACTTATAGCAATTTGCTTTGTTATAATCTTTGTTCTCTTTTACGCCTGTACTGGCAGAAGCAAGAACGATATAGACTATACTGATGCAAAGGTGATACAGATGGACGAACCTGCCGATGACAGCCCTGTGGTGGTTTTTGAAACAAACAAGGGAACTTTCAAGGCTGTGCTTTTCCCTGATGAAGCACCGAACTATTGCAAGTTTTTCACTGGACTTGTGGAAAAGGGCTATTATGACGGCACTTATGTGAGCATGGTGCAGGACGGTGTGTATTTTATAGGTGGAACAAAGCAGGCTGACGGTCAGACAACTTCTGACACTGACACCACCACTATCGAGGCGGAGTATTCAAAAAACCTGTGGCCTTTAAAAGGTGCGCTTTGTGCATACACGCAGGAGCAAGGTCACTTGTTCAGCAAGAAGAAGGTTTCAAACAGCTATCTTCTTTTTGTTGATAACTATGACCTTACCGAGGAGGAGCAGGCGGAGCTTGACAGCAAGCTTGCAGACAGCAACAATATCCCTGAGGATATTACCGATGCTTTTGAGAAATATGGCGGTGTGCTGAATTTCTCTCAGCAGTATACTGTTTTCGGTCAGGTATATGATGGCTTAGATATTTATGACGAGATATGCGGTACTGATGTGGCTGACTCTGAGACGCTCAAGCCTAGGGAGGACATACAATTCACAAAGGTGTATATGTCTACCTACGGAGAGAATAAAAACAGCAATGCTTTTGCAGGCAGTGCGGATAGTTCTGAGGTTTCTGAGAGTGCGGTCGACAGTGCAGACACAAGCTCGGAGATGTAAATTAATCATATCAATTAAAGCGAACGGGTGGATGCCTGTTCGCTTTTTATATTCACTGAAAATTCATTATTTATTTGTTTATTTCACTATAAATTTGTATTAAGCTCTGCTATACTACTCTTTAGAACATAAAGATTTTAACATTGTTTTCGCATGAACCAAGGCTTAAAATCAGAAGATTTTATACTTAATATAAGAATATGAAACACAAATGCTATTATATTAGACATGACGGCTTATATTGTAAATTATATTAATAACGTTAGCCGAGCCACAGTTCTTGACTTTATGAGCTTATTGTGGTAAACTTAAAACCAAGTCCAAGTGTGAAAAAATTCCGGCAGTGCTTAGCTTTTATGTGCGTTGAGCCGAGGGTTGAGCTTGCAAGGGTGTTGGACGATATTAACGAATTTTTTTAGTAACAGAATAGGCAGGAAAGTCCTGTCTTTAAAATAGGAGGAAATTTTATGAGCGAATACAAGATCTACTCATTGCATATGGGTAAGGCAAAATGTGCTGTTGATTTGGGCGATGGCTCTGAGCGTGGAGAGTATGTAAATCAGGATTACATTCTTAACAAAATGGGCAGACCACACAGAAGCATAAGCCTTATGTACTGCTACTATCCGCTGGATAAGGAGTTCCCTGGAAGAATTTCTGAGGTAATGAAAGACGCAGATGTTTCTTTTGCATGGGATTATCCATATGATGATTATTTCACATACAAGGGCGGTCTTGAGGGCAACACAGAGGGCGAGCCTTTTACCTGCATGAGAGATGTAAGACGTCATGGACAGGACGTTACACTCACACTCACAGTTGACCCACACGTTTCAGACGAACAGCTTATCGCTATTGCAAATGACCTTAGACCTTTCGGCAGACTTCTTCTTAGAATAAACCATGAAGCTACAGGCAACTGGTTCTCATTCAACAAGAGATGCACTTATCAGGAAGTTGCTGATTTCTACTGCCGTTTCAATAAGATACTTAAGGAATATGCACCAAACGTTTCTACTATTCTTTGTATCGGTGGCATTGAAGATCTTAACAAGAAAGAGATCGAAAAGGAAGCAGAGTTTTCACAGGCTGTCAAGGAGACAGACATCTGGTCTGTTGACAAGTACATGGCTCTTCACTGGGGTTGGCCTTATGACGTTGCTGAAAGAGGCGGCACAAGCCACAGCAGAAGCAAGGTCAAGGACATATACAATATGACAAAGCGTTCTTTTGAGAGATTCAAGGAGATAAACGGCGGCGTTACAAAGCCAATGGTAATGAGCGAGTTCAACGCTGACGGTGATGTTACAGGTCCATACGATCAGGCAGCAATGGTAAAGGAATTCTGCGATATGCTCAAGGCTGACGGCGAGGACTGGTTCTCAGGCTTTACTTTCTATCAGTTCAGAGACAGAGGACGTCTTGGTCTTGAAATTCAAGACCCTAACTATGCTGACTGCGGTATCGAGCAGCCTGTTATGAAGACATACAAGGAAATTATCCACGATGATTTCTTCAAGCCTGCAATGACAAGAGGCGATGAGGTGACACTGCCATGCACGCTTCGTTGGGGCGGTTCTGAGGACGCTGAGGGTCTTGAGATCCCTCTTCACTTTGAAAAGAATCCACACTTCTGCGAGGTTACATTTGATGATGATTCAAACATCATGATGGAGATAAACGGCAAGTGGTTCTATAAGTCACCTGAGGCAAAGACGATCGACCTTATGGCAGCTTTCTTTGAGAAGCCGCTGGAGGGTGAGGCTGATCTGACTCTCAGACTTTTTGCTCCTCCTGCAAGCGGTGAGAATGACCTGTCTATTGAGGACGGACTTATGAACAGCTACACAGAGATCAAGAAGCTTCCTAATATCCGTATCAGATTCGAGCCAGTTGAGCTTTAATTTCAGACATAATTTAAGGGACGGTTTTGCCGTCCCTTTTTGTGTGATATTTCGGCTTATACAAACGAGTGTAGGTAAACGGGCGAACAGTGTTCGCCCCTACAATAAAAAGCCATTTACTGTACGAGTTTTTGTACAGCAAACGGCTTTTTTTGTTATTTATCACACGGTGCTTGTCTTGCCATTATCTGCATTGCGGCTTTAAGACCGTCAACGGCGGCGGACATTATGCCTCCTGCATAGCCTGCACCCTCGCCGCAGGGATAAAGATTTTCCACTGAGAGAGATACCATATCTGCGTTTCGGGTAATGCGAACAGGGGAGCTTGTACGGGTTTCAGGTGCGGTGAGCATTGCACCTTTATCGCCGAAGCATTTCATTTTTCGTGAGAAATTCTGCAAGCCGCCCTCCAGCATATCAGTTACGAATTTAGGAAATACATCACGAAGCTCTGTCGCCTTACAGCCAAGTGCGTAGGTGGGTGAAACTGTGCCTGCTATTTCAGGCTTGCCATCAAGAAATCCGCCAACTGTCGTGCCTGCGCCTTTATATGAGCCTGTGAGAGTATAAGCTTTTTGCTCTATAGACCGTGCGAAAGTCACTCCGTCAAGCGGGCAGTGACCAAAGTCGTCAGGGGTAACGGCCACGACAACTGCAGCGTTTGCGTTCTCACCGTCACGGGCAAACTCGCTCATGCCATTTGTGACAGTGCCTCCGCTTTCGGAAGCTGACGGCACAACTGTACCGCCTGGACACATACAAAAAGTGTAAACACCTCTGCCGTTTTTATCACGCCATGAAAGCTGATATTCACCTTTTGGAAGCAGTGGATTGCCTGCATGATCACCGTATAAGCTTTCGTCAACAGCCGCCTGCTTATGTTCTATTCTTGCGCCAACAGAGAACGGCTTAGGCTCCAGAAAGATGTTTTTGCACTGCAAAAGCTCAAAAGTATCCCTTGCGGAATGACCAATAGCAAGTATAAGGGCAGACACTTTTTCGTTCTTGTCACCTGCTGATATAGTCTGCACTTTGCCGTTGGCGATAGACAGATCAGTGAGGGCAGTGTCAAATCTTACCTCGCCCCCAAGCTCTATTATCCTTTTTCGGATAGCCGTGACGATATTTCGCAGATTGTCAGTGCCGATATGCGGCTTTGCTTTTGTGAGGATCTCTTTCGGCGCACCGAAATCCACGAAGCGTTCAAGAACATATCTGCAAAGAGGGTCTTTTATTCGTGTGGTGAGCTTGCCATCAGAAAATGTGCCTGCACCACCTTCACCGAATTGCACGTTGCAATTGGTGTTAAGCTCGCCTGTGAGCCAGAATTTCTGTACCGATGCAGTACGTTTTTCCATTGAGCTGCCACGCTCTAAAATAATCGGTCTATATCCCTGCTCGGCAAGGGCAAGCCCTGCGAACATTCCTGCTGGTCCAAAACCTGCAATGACAACTTTGCCCTCTGCTTTTTCTGTGGATATGACAGGCTTGTAAACACTGCGCTCAACATAGGTCAGGGAAGTGTTCTTCTCACAAAGCTTCTTTTCAAGGTCGGCACTGTCAAGTGTCACGAAAACTGAGTGGACAAAGTGAATGTCGTTGCGCTTTCGTGCATCAAGAGAGCTTTTGTGTATCTCGCCGTCTATGGCGTGCTTTGAGGCACTGCCTAGCTTTTTCAGAGCGGTGGAGATAACTTCCTGCTCTGTTGCGTTAAGGGGGAAACTTATTTGATTTACTATTATTGGCATATATCCTCCTGCGTTTTTACCGAAAAATCGGGACGAATAGATCGTCCCGATAAAATTCTATTAGTCTGAAACAACTATCTGTATCTCGTTTTTGCCGAAACCCCAAACGTTGTTATAGGTCGGTGAATAGATTATAGCCTCTCGAGCATAAGAACCAGAGTCAATTATGTCGCTGAGATTGACCTCAGCGTATAAGTCGCTGTCTTTAAGATTGTTTATCACATCTTCAGGACCGTAGACCTTGACGTTTGTGAGCTTTTTTGTTTCTATCTCTGTGGACTTGCCTGACGGCTTGCCCGTTGCGATGATATGGTCTGATGTTATGGTGAACTCCTTCGAGGTGTATCCCTCTGAGTCAAAGGATACACGAACGTTTTCGTCGCCATTCATATTGATCTCACCTGAGTTAAGAGGGATCTTGAAGCTGAACACCTTTGCAAGGTTTATCTCTGAAAGGTTTATGGAGCCTATAGTGAGCGTTTCTGTATCTGAGTCGTCAAGATTTGGCGATACCACAGATATCTCTTCCTCGGAAAGCTTCAGCGGCAGGGAGTTGACATCAAAATTATCCGCACAATTAGAGATATCTACCTTTAGCTTTGCTGTCTTTTTCTTGTAGATAACAAAATTCACATCGACAGACTTCGTATCCTTGACTTCTATTTTAGATGGATCAACAACGTTGTCGTCATCGTCATAGAATACAATATCCTGTGTGTTGATAGTCGTGTCCTCGGATATTTTCTTTGATTTTGAGATCTGTGCCACTGCTTTGCTTATGTTGTCAAGGTCATTTTTCGGACCTTCAACTGTTATCTCGCTTGGCGATGTGGTAGTTTCTTTAAGGATATAGCCCTCCTCAGCGCTTATGAGCGGGGCTTCTGCGGTGAGTGGGATAGTCTTTGTGGTAAGTCTGTCAAACTCCACAGAAACAGTGTCAGGGTTGACAGAAACTACAGTTACCTTGTCGGTGGAATGTGATGACTTGACATCGATGTCAAGGTCGTAGGTACCCTCTTTTGTTACGTCATCAAGATTGACAGTTGCCACAAGATCTGCAGCAGTATAGCTGCCTATCTCATAGTTCATGCCCTTTATCTCAACGTCTACGGAGATATCCTTATAGTTGAGTGCGGAAAGTCCTTTTTCTTTTGCCTGCGTTCCGTCAAGTGAGAACACAACAGGAACGTTTGTTATAGTCTTGTTTATTGTAGGATACTGAGTGATAGAAAGGGCGAACCATATTATTACAGCAATGATTATGGAAAGTATTCTCAGACCAAAGTCTGCACCATGGCGATTTTCTTTTTTAGCCTTTTTTACTTTTTCCATTTTGAAATCACCCTTCCTGCAAAAGAATTTTCTCTAATGGAATTAGCGTCCTTTTCAGGCAAAAGACGATTGTCCAGAAGTCTTTTCAGAGAGTCCTTTGAATATCCTCTGGTAAGCTCTCCGTTTTCGGCAACTGAGATGTTGCCTGTTTCCTCAGATACCACGACGACTATTGCGTCAGAGTTTTCGCTCATTCCGATAGCTGCACGGTGTCTTGAACCGAGTTGTTTGTTTATAAGTTCGTCTTTCTGCGGTCTTGGCAAGAAACAGCCTGCCGCAAGTATTATTCCGTCTCTGATTATTACAGCACCATCATGGAGCGGTGTATTTGGGAAGAATATGTTTCCGAATATCGCTGTTGACGGTATGCAGTTGAGTATCGTTCCTGTAGCTATCTGTTCCCCAAGCTTTGTCTTTCTCTCACAGATTATAAGCGCACCTGTTTTGGTGGAAGAAAGACTTGCGGCAGAATCACATATAGCGTCAATAGCTTTTTTCCAATGTTCGGTGTTGTCGTCAGAGTCACTTGAGCTGAAGAAATTAAAGCCACCCAGACTTGTTCGTCCAACCTTTTCAAGAACACGTCTGAGTTCAGGCTGAAACATTATGATAAGAGCAAGGAAGCCCCACTGGAAGCAGATCCTTAGCAAAAATCTGATAGTTTGCAAATTAAAGAATACTGCAAGCAGGTAGCAACCTATAAGTATAAGGATACCTTTTGTGAGCTGCTGCGCCCTTGTTTCGCGAATAAGCTTTATGCCGTGGAATATCAGAAAGGAGAGGATAGCAATATCGACAATGTCATTAAGACCTATTGATGTAAAAACGCCCCAAATAGCGTTTATAACATAAGCGATACTGTCAAGCATAGTTCACACCCTTTCGATAATTTCTGTAAATGTAATGAAAAAAACAAAACAAATACAGATGATTTTATATATATTAATAGTATATCATATTTTTTCGCAAAGTACAAGGGTTGAACAAGATTTTTTTTAATAAAAAGCGGACCTTTTTCAGTACGCTTCTATATCAGCTCTCTTTTGGAAGATAAAATCTTCCTGAGAGTTTTTGTGTTTTTACTTCGTTTATGAAGGCTTTCGGATCGGCTTCTTTTACAGCGTGTATGACCTTTTTGGTCTGTGCCGCTGATACTACTGAATAGACGATCTGTCTTTCGCAGTGTTCATAAGACCCCTCGCCGTCAAGTATGGTCGCGCCATGCTGGCTCACTGCATAAATAGCGTCTGCTATCTCTTTGGGCTTGTTTGTTACGATAAGCAAGGTGCTTTGCTGGAATTTTTTGTAGAGCATATGCAAAACAGTTGTTGAAGCATATTGAAAGATGATAGAATACAGTGCTTTGTCCCAGCCGAACATAAAGCCTGCAACGCACAATATGACCGCATTGAAGCCAAGTATAACATTGAATGTGTCCATATTGCTTTTCTCTGAAAGATAAATGGATATAAAGTCCGTTCCACCTGATGTTGCACCACGATTAAGGCAGAGGCTAATGGCAACGCCGTTTATCATTCCTCCGAAGATGCTTATGAGAAGCACGTCCTGGGTGATTATGTGATTGGGGATAAGGTCGGTGAAAAAGCTGTTGAGCAGTATCATCACGCAGGAAAAAGCCGTGAACTTTTTGCCGATAAATCTGAAACCGATATACACGGGGATTATGTTCAGAGTTATGTTTATGATGCTGAACGGAAGCATTATGCCTGCAAGCTGTTTCACTGCACGCTGTATGAGTATGGACATTCCTGTCATTCCGCCTGGGTAAAGACCGCCTGTGTTTACAAAGGTCTTTGTGTTTAGCGCCATCAGAAAGGCGGCGACAGTCACGGCGATAATTGTGAAAATGTCTTTTCTGATATCTTTTTTCATGGCTTTGCCACTCCTTTCATATGTCAGCAATTATTCTCCTTTAAGCTCGGCAAATTTTTTCTGCATGGTAGGGTTATTTTTGGTAAGACTCTTGATAGTGAGAGCGTCAGCCTTTTTGTTTGCAAGGCGCAGATTGTTTTCTGATGAAATAAGGTTTTCTTTTATCTTTGTGAGATGTGCTATAGACTTGTCTATTTCTGTGATAGCTTCGCCAAAACGTCTGCTTGCAAGTTCATAGTTTCGGGCAAAGCCCTCCTTGAAAGTGTTGATGTTTTGCTCAAACATTGTGATGTCGATATTCTCGTTGCGCACCTTTTCGAGCTCTTCCTTATAGGAAAGGGTATTCATGGCGGCATTTCTCAGTATGGTGATTATTGGTATAAAACACTGAGGTCTGACTACATACATTTTATCATAAGCATATGAAACATCTGTGATACCTGCGTTATAAAGCTCGCTGTCGCTTTCCAGAAGTGAAACAAGTACAGCGTATTCGCAATTTTTCTGATGTCTGTCCTTGTCCAGCTCCTTGAAGAAATGCTCGTTCTTTTTCTTGGTGGAGGTGGTGTCCTGCTCGTTTTTCATTTCAAACATTATGGATATTATCTCCACACCGTTTTCATCACATTCACGGTAGATAAAGTCACCCTTGCTTCCCGAGCTTGCATCGTTATCCTTGTCAAAATAAGCGTTTCTGAATGCGGTAGCTCTTATCTTGTTGAACTCGTTCATGCAGTGCTGTTCAAGGCTCTCGCCCACCATTTTTGTAGACAGACGGCTTTTTAGGTCTTTGTAGTATGCGATAGCTTCGTCCTTGCTTTTTATCTGTGCATTAAGCTCTGCAATAGTGGAATTTTTCTCACTTTCCACTTTTGAAAGTGCAGTGGTAAGCTCCAAAGCCTTTTCAGTATCCTTATTTTTGATATCTGTTTCAAGACGTGTTATCTCCGCTTTATATTCATTTTCTGACTTTTGCATTTGCAGAGTATGCTCAGAATTGAGTTGCTGTATCTGCATATCACGCTGGGATATTTCCTGCCTGAGCTTATCCTTTTCGCTGTTGAATTGCGATCTTGCTTTCTCCACAGCCATTGATATGGCAAGTTCTTTTTCTGTGGTCATAGATTTGGTCTGAGCGGTAAGCTGTGCAATAAGCTTTTCGTTTTGACTTATCTGCTCTTTTAGCTGCTCAAGCGTTTTTTCATACTCGGCTCTTGTGCTCTCCTGAGCCTTTGTGACTGCAAGTGTCTTTTCACTCTCACCGTTAGCCGCAGCCGCTTTCAGCTTTTGTATCTCCATATCCTTATCATTGACAGCCTTTGTATACTTGCTGTCAAAATCAAGCTTAGCAAGCTTCAAAGCCTTGTCTTTTTCATCAGCCACACGCTTGTCAAGCTCTTTATCAAACTCAGCGGTTTTTACCTGAGCCACGATAGCCGCATAGCCCTGTTCATCAACTTTGAATACCTCTCCGCAGTGGGGACATTTTATTTCAGACATTTTATGTACCTCCGATTTCTTATTTTTTCTTTAATATGATTATACCATATTTTATTCCCTTATACAAGAAATGAAGAAGATTTTTTTACGACAAAAACGCAGGAACGTATTACCACGCTCCTGCGTTTGCGGCTTATCAGCCAAGTATTTTCTTTATATCTTCTTCAGGGGTGCTGATAGGAGTAAGCTGGAACTTATCGACCAAAACGTCAAGCACGCCCTTTGAAACGAATGCAGGGAGGGTCGGTCCGAGGTAGATGTTCTTTATGCCCAATGAAAGCAGGGTGAGAAGTATGCACACTGCCTTTTGCTCATACCATGAAAGCACAAGTGTCAGCGGCAGATCGTTCACACCGCAGTCGAACGCCTCGGCAAGTGCAATGGCTATCTTTATGGCTGAGTATGCGTCATTACACTGTCCGCAGTCAAGTATCCTTGGTATGCCGTCGATAGTGCCGAGATCCATATCGTTTATGCGATATTTTCCGCAGGCAAGAGTGAGGATAAGGCTGTCAGGCGGTGTGAGCCTTGCGAAGTCGGAATAGTAACTTCTGCTCGGTGACGCACCGTCACAGCCACCTATGAGGAAGAAGTGCTTTATCCTGCCCTCTTTCACAAGGCTTATTATCTTTTCGGCATTTGACAGCACTGCGTTGTGTGCAAAGCCTGTCGTTACTGTGTGACCGCCGTTCATGCCTGTCATTTCCTTGTCCTCATCATAGCCGCCGCACTCAATGGCTTTTTCTATAACAGGCGTAAAATCCTTGTCGTCGCCAATGTGCACAAGCTCAGGATATGACACGATAGAGGTGGTGAAAACTCTGTCGCAGTAGCTTTGACGGACAGGCATTATGCAGTTTGTTGTGAAAAGTATCGGTGCAGGGATATTGTGAAATTCCGACTGCTGATTTTGCCAGCCTGTGCCGAAATTGCCCTTTAGCTGCGGATAGGCTTTGAGCTTTGGATAACCATGGGCAGGGAGCATTTCACTGTGAGTGTAGATATTCACCCCTTTATCTTTGGTCTGCTCAAGGAGAAGTTTCATATCGTGCAGGTCATGACCGCTCACGACGATAAAAGGCCCTTTTTCAATGGTCAGTGGAACTTCTGTAGGGACAGGGTCGCCGTATGCGTCAGTGTTTGCGGCGTCGAGAAGTGCCATACATTTCAGGTTCACATTGCCTGTTTCAAGCACCAGCCCCAACAGCTTTTCAGGGTCGTTCTCACTGCCTATGGCACGCAGAGCCTTGTAGAAAAAGCTTGTCACCTCGCTGTCAGTTTTGCCAAGTGCCTGTGCGTGATAAGCATACGCCGCCATACCCTTTATTCCGAAGAGGATAAGTGATTTCAGCGAGCGGATATCCTCATGATCGTTCCACAGTTTTTTCATGTCGTAGTCATCAAACTTCTGAGAGTTGATGCGGTTTCGCTCAATGTGTATCTCCTCTGTGAGCTGTTTTATGGTGACATTATTGAAGTTCACGTTCGTGATAGTCGTAAAAAGCCCTTTGAGTATGAGCATATCTGTTTTTTCAGTTGATGAGCCATTTTCTGCGGCGTTTGCAAGGGCGATAAGTGCACCGATAAGCTCGTCTTGATAAACTGCTGTGTCGGCTTTTTTGCCGCATACGCCTACTTTTCCGTCACAGCCTGTGTTGTGTGCAGTCTGCTGACACTGGAAACAAAACATATCTTTCACTGGTAAGACCTCCGTATATTTGTGATAGGTCTATTATGTACCGATATGTGAAATTTATTCCTGCGTTTTATGAGAAAAACAGCCTTACTGCAAGTGCAGAGAACACAAATCCCATGGCGTCGGAAAGGCACGCCGCAGCAAATACAGAAGGGTAAGCTTTTTGTTTTATGGCTGAAAAATATACTGCTATGGTGTAGAATGTCGTTTCTGTTGACCCCATTAAAACGCTTGCCACACGTCCGCTGTAGCTGTCAGGGGAAACGTTTGAAAGTATGGTTTCAAGGCAGGCGAGTGCGCCGCTCCCTGAAATGGGTCTGACTATGGCAAGGGGTATGCACTCTTCTGGAAAGCCCAGAAAAGTGGTCACAGGTCGGAGCAGTTTTGCTATAATATCAGCCGCACCTGATGATGTGAACATTCCCACTGCTGTCATAAGCAGAATGAGCATTGGTATCAGCCCCAAGGCGATTTTGAGGTTTTCAGTCGCACCCTCGCAGAACACATTCACTATATCCACCTTTTTCACAAGCCCATAGCAAAGTATGAAAACCATAAGCGCAGGCACGAAAATGTCACCGAAATTCATGGCGTTCGTCCTTTCTGAGGTTGAGGGCGTAGACCATAAGACAGCCTGCGGTCACGGAGATAAGGGAGGAGAAAATGATAGCAGGCGTTACGTCAAAGGGGGATACTGCACCGTGTTCAAGGCGCATTGCCGCAATGGTGGAGGGGATAAGCTGAATGGAAGCCGTGTTAAGCACCACAAGCATAGAAATGCACTTCTTTCGTGCCGCAGGCGGAAGCTTCTGCATGGCTTTCACTGTGGCTATGCCTGAGGGTGTGGCGGCATTGCCTAATCCTAAAAGGTTTGCGGTCAGGTTCATTGTCACGGCATTCATGACCTCGGGGCAGTGTGCGGCATCTCTGAATAGTAGCCTAGTGACAGGGGATAGCATACGGGCAATGACCGCTGTTATGCCAGCCTTTTCACATATCTTCATAAGTCCGCCCCAAAGACACATCGAGCCACTCAGGTATATGACAAGCTCCACCGCTTTGTTACATCCTTCAAGAGAAGCCACTGATACTGCTGTCATGTCGCCTTTAAGAAAACCGCATAACAAGGCGGATAGGGACAATATCACAATTATTACGCTTAATATAATTAACACTCCTTTCAGCTAGTATTCATATCAAGTTAATATATAAAAAACTTTGACAATAAGTGTGAAATTTTGGTGATAACGCTTGACAAATGTAATTATGTTTGTTATAATATGTTTATCATAAGATTTATGTTAAATGAAATACTATTTTTGTGTTTCAAATTAATTTAAAGGGGATTGATTTTATGAAATCTACAGGAATTGTAAGAAAAGTTGACGAGCTTGGAAGAATAGTTCTTCCTGTCGAGCTCAGAAGAACCTACGACCTTGCTGTTAAGGACGCTATCGAGATCTACACAGATGATGACAAGATCATTCTGAAGAAGTTCCAGAGAACTTGTATCTTCTGCGGAAGCGGTGAAGAGTGCGTTGAATACAAGGGCAAGACAATTTGTGCAGCTTGTATGGCAGAGCTCAAGGGTGAAGCTAAGTAATTACATATTTGTAGTAATATTATGAAACAGACAGGACGGACATGAAAGTGTTTGTCCTGTTTTTATTTTATGTGATAGAAAAAGCGTGTATGCCAATGACATACACGCTTTTTTTACAATATTAGTTTTTTGAAATCATCTTCGCTGCCATTAAATACCGTCATGTGGAGATATTCGCCGCTTTCATAGAATGAGAATTTTACACGGTTGGTATAAGTCCAAAACGTCCAATCCATATCCTTGTCAGGCTTTGAAAACAGGCTCTCATACCATATCTTGTCCTTGTTAAATCTGCTGTCTGAAGCAACGATGTTTTTGTACGTCCGTTCTGTGCAGTATATGACAGGTCTTACGCCGTATTGCTTTTCTATCCTGTCGCAGAAGTCTGCAAGGTTATCTGCGGCTTCGTAATAGTCAGGTGGCAGAAGTCTGTAAAGTCCTCTCAGTCTTACCTCCACTGCAGGGATAAGCCTGCCGCTTAGATCCTCGCCCACAGCATTTATGAAATGCTCTGCCTGCTTAGTGCCGTCAGTATCAAGCTCAAGCACATGGTATGCTCCCACTGATATATCAGTGTCCTTTGAGCCGTTCCAGTTGTCACGGAACGCACCGTCCTCAAAGGTAGTGCCTTTGGTGGCTCTTATATAGGCGGTCTGGATATTCTGCTTAGCAAAACTCTTCCAGCGTATCTCGCCCATTGACTCCGTTACAACAGGTCCTCTTATTGGATAGTCACGCTTTTTCGGCTCATTGAACCACAGTCTGCCTGTATACAAAAGCACCGCAAGGTTTATCACAAGCACAACTGCACACAGTATTATCAGCCGTTTTACGAGCTTTTTCAGAAATCTGTGACGCGGCTTTTCTTCCTCGTAGACCTCGTAATTTGTGTAGTTTGAAAGGTCACGATCGTCATACTCGCTGTCTATTTTGTTTATAGCTTCATTGTCAAGCTTGAATTTCTTGCTGCGTTTCATTAGCAGTATCCTCTCGGTTAAATTCCTCAGAATTTGCGATAAGCTCCGCAAAGGTATATGTGTCAAGCTTGTTCCTTACCATTTCAGATATCTCGTTAAAAGCCTTCTGATAACAGCAGATACCGTCTGCACCTCTGTTGCAGGTGCAGTCTGGGGAAAGACATCTTGAAAAATAATATGTACCTTCTATGGCTTCAAGAACGTCTTTCAAGGTAAGCTGTGCAGGGTCTTTATTTATGATATAGCCCCCCTGCGTGCCTTTATATGACTTCACTATATCAGCCGCAACAAGCTTTCTCAGTATCTTCAGCGCAAATCGAAGTGTAACGCAGGCATCATTGGAAATGGTCTTTGCGTCCATTTTGTCTCTTTCGCGGCATAGAACGGATACTATTCTTACTGCGTAATCCGCCTCAAGTGTTATAAACATTTATTTCCTCCGAAACTTAGTCAAGATAATCTCTTACCTTGTTGCTCCTGTTAGGGTGACGGAGCTTTCTGAGAGCCTTTGCCTCTATCTGACGTATTCTCTCACGGGTAACATTGAACTGCTGACCTACTTCTTCAAGAGTTCTTGAACGTCCGTCCTCAAGACCGAAACGCAGTCTGAGCACCTTCTCTTCTCTCTCTGTAAGAGTGGAAAGCACCTGATTTATCTGCTCTTTAAGAAGCACAAGTGAAGCGGCTTCTGCCGGAGCCGGAGCGTCATCATCAGGGATAAAGTCGCCAAGATGTGAGTCCTCCTCCTCACCGATAGGTGTTTCAAGAGAAACAGGGTCCTGAGCGATACGCATTATCTCTCTTACTCTTTCAACGCTCATATCAAGCTCTTTTGCTATTTCCTCAGGTGACGGATCATGACCGTTCTTGTGGAGAAGCTGTGAGGATACTTTCTTTACCTTTGTGATAGTTTCTACCATGTGTACAGGTATTCTGATAGTTCTTGCCTGATCGGCGATCGCTCTTGTTATAGCCTGTCTTATCCACCATGTGGCATATGTGGAGAATTTGAAGCCCTTTGTATAGTCGAATTTTTCAACGGCTTTGATAAGACCCATGTTGCCTTCCTGGATAAGGTCAAGGAAGCTCATTCCTCTGCCCACATATTTTTTTGCGATAGAAACAACAAGTCTGAGGTTTGCTTCTGCCAGTCTTTTTCTTGCTTTTTTAGCGTCCTTTTCATTGCCGCTAGACATCTTTTCTGCAAGTTGTATCTCCTCCTCGGAGGTAAGAAGCGGCACTCTGCCTATTTCCTTAAGGTAGATCTTGACCGGGTCGTCGATAGCGATCCCGTCAGTTGAAAGGGAAATATCAACGCCGTCCTGATCCAGATCGTCTTCTGGGTTTACCATGTCAAGGCTGTCGTCAGTGATGATATCATCAATTATCTCAATATTATTTGCGGCACAGCTATCATAGAAGCTGTCCATTTGCTCGACGTCATAGTCGAGCTTTTCAAGAGCGTCAGTTATCTCTTTTGTAGTGAGCTTGCCTGTAGTTTTGCCGTGTTCCATAAGGTTATCAAGTATCTGTTTCTTGTCTGTCATTTCAAACACTCCAATCTCAATTTTTACATCGGTTGATCTTTGCTAATTCTTTTTGCGCATTTCTTCAAACTTTTTGAAGAAGTCATCGTCGGATATATCCTTCTGTTTCTCCTTCGGCTTGTAGTTTAAAAGCACATTTATATAATCCTCAGCGACCTTGGCGTCAATGCCCAGTTCGCTGTATTTTTCCAGTATCTCCGTTATCTTACCCACTTCCTCGGGGGAAAATTCACCATTAAAAGATGATACAGAGCAATCCTGCAAATCGGTTATCTTGCTCGTCAGGCTTTCGTAAACACGCCTATTGAAGCTGGTAACGAATTTGTCGGGCGGAAGCCTTTTGAGAACATCTCCGCAGGCGTCATGATTATTGTAGAGATAATATATGATACCCGCTTCGGCGGCGGATTCTCGTCTGTGTTCATTGGCTTCGGGGTTTATGGTGTCACGCTTGTCAGCGAAGGTTATAGTGCGAGTCCATTCCTTTTTGCTATACTGATAGCGACGGTTTTTAAGTATAGCATTAAGTTCTGCGTTGACAGTTGTGATGCTCACATTCTGTTCAGCCGCCACCTTTTTTGCGTATATCTCACGCTCAGTAGGGGAGCTTATATCCGCAAGGACTTTATAGGCTTTTTTGAGATAATCTATCCTGCCTATATCAGTGTCCATATCAATGCCGTCTTTGCATTTTTCTAGCTCAAACTCTATTGCACCGTCTGATTTTTTCAGCAAATGGCGAAAGTGGTCTGCTCCGAATTTGTTTATGTACTCATCAGGGTCTTTTGCACCGTTCATTTTTATAACGGTGGTCTTAAGGCCAGTTTCACCTAGAATTTTTATTGCTCTCGTTGTGGCTTTCTGACCTGCGCCATCTGCGTCATAGCATATGACAACGTTGTCTGCATAGTTGGATATTATCTTCGCCTGCTCAGGGGTGAGCGCAGTTCCGCAGGAAGCTACGGCATTCTCAAAGCCTGCCTGATTAAGGGAAATTACGTCAAGATTACCCTCGCACAGAAGAATGGTCTTATCTTTCACTGCGGCGTTTTTGGCGAAGTTCATGGAGAAAAGAAATCTGTTTTTTGAATACACAAGGGTATCTTTTGAGTTAAGGTATTTTCTCTTATCGTCAGGTGTGAGCGCTCTTCCGCCAAAGCCCACTATATGACCTGCAAGGTCGATAAAAGGAAACATTGCACGATTTACGAAGAAATCGAACGTATTTCGGGTATTCTTCTGTGAACGTGAGATAAGCGAGCCTTGCTCCAATTCTTCCTCGGTGAAGCCCTCAGAGAGCATATAGCTTTTCAAGGCAGACCAACTGTTTGGAGCATAGCCCATTCCATATTTCTTTATGGTTTCAATACTGAGCTTACGTTTATTTATAAGATAGTCAAGACATTCCTTGCCCTGTGGTGTCTTTAGCTGATGATAGAAAAACCTTGCGGCTGTTTTATTCATTTCATAGAAGCGCTTTCTGGTATCGGTGCGCTTGCTGTCATAGCCGTTATCCTCCGGAAGCGGCACTCCGCCACGTTCTGCAAGGAGCTTGACAGCTTCCCAATAGTCCAGATTATTGTACTTCATTGTAAAAGTGATAACATCTCCGCCTGCTCCGCAGCCAAAGCAGTGAAAATACTCTTTGTCAGGGTGAATATGGCAGGACGGTGTTTTTTCGTTGTGAAAAGGGCAGAGGCAAACATAATCTCTGCCTGTTCTTTTGAGGGTGACATAGCTGCTCATGACCTCTGCGATAGGGTTGGCAGCTTTAAGTCTTTCTATAAAATCTATAGGCAGCGGCAAATTTCTTCCTCCTTGGGTATGCGCTAATACTTTGTCCACCCCAATGGGATAAACAGATTTTTAAAGGTCTCAATGGCAAATCCGTCTGTCATGCCTGATATGTAATCGCAGATAGCACGGTCAATTCCGAACTGATAGGCGAGATTCATATAAAAGGCAGGCAGCTTTTCGATATGATGAACATAGTAGTCATAGAGCTTTGCTATCATGTCTTTAGCCTTGACTTCTTCTGATTTGCACTTTGGATTTGTGTACACAAAGTCAAACATAAATCTATGCAGTGCAGTGTAGGCGTCACTCACTTCGTCGTCCATATGCAGGCTTTCGGCTCCGCCCTTGATAAGCGAGGTCACAAGAGTGGTTATCCTCTTAGACTTGGATCCTCCAAGAACCTTTGTGATGTTTTTCGGGATATCCTCCTCGGTCATAATGCCTGCACGAACGGAATCGTCGATATCGTGATTTATATAGGCGATAACGTCTGCAAATCGCACAACATAGCCCTCTTTCGTGTCAGCTATCATGTTAGTGTGCTTTAATATTCCGTCACGGACTTCTTCTGTGAGGTCAAGGCCCTTGCCGTCTTTTTCCAAAATATCCACTACACGCAGGCTTTGCTCATAGTGGTGAAAGCCGTCAGGGCTAAGCTCGTTGAGTGCCCTTTCTCCTGCATGACCAAAAGGCGTATGACCAAGGTCATGACCCAGTGCGATAGCTTCGGTGAGATCTTCGTTGAGCCGCAAAGCCCGTGAGATAGTCCGTGCGATCTGACTTACCTCAAGGGTATGAGTAAGTCGTGTTCTGTAATGGTCGCCTGCAGGGGACAGATAGACTTGAGTTTTATGCTTCAGCCGTCTGAAAGAGTTGCAGTGAAGTATCCTGTCACGGTCACGCTGGAAACACGTCCTCAGCGGACAAGGTTCGCAAGGCTCTTTACGCCCTTTTGAATCAACAGACAAGCAGGCGTTTTCGCTCAGAAATTGTTTTTCAAACAACTCGGTTTGTTCTCTCGGCAGCACAAAAATTCCCCCTTACAGTATATAAAACATACTAACTCTATATAATATATACTATAATAGTTCAAAAAAGCCTTTATTTTTACATAAAGGCTGAATGTTTTTGTATAATCGCACAAATTTCATGCAAAATCAGCGAGAAGATTTGTTTCTTCTGACAATTCAAGCTTGCCGCAGGATATATCCGTAAGCTGTTTTTTCAGCTTGTCTGATAATTCAGACTTCACAAGAAATGCAAGATCTACAGAATCGGCAAAGTCCTCTTTTTCCATTATCACGCCATATTCAGGCAGCGCATAGCTGACCTTGCCATAAAGTGTATAGTCGCAGGAAAAGGATATTCTTGAACACTCACACATTTTCATTTTTCTTGCAGCGTTCACCGCCATTGAACAACCCTGAGAATAGGCTCTTGTAAGACCGCTTGCCCCCAAAAGTATTCCACCGAAATATCGTGTCACCACCACACAAACGTCTGTAAGCCCAGATTTGTTTATTACATCAAGCACAGGCACTCCGCCTGTACCCTGCGGCTCGCCGTCGTCGCTGTATCGTGAAACGTTACCCTCTCTCAACACATAGGCATAGACGTTGTGCCTAGCCTTGCGGTTTTCGGCTTTTATCCTGTTTATAAATGCGACAGCCTCATCAGCGGTGCTGACAGGTGCGATATGCCCGATAAATTCGGACTTTTTCTCCGTAAAGCTCGCCTGAGCTTCCTCATAGATTGTTGTATATCCCATTTGGTTTCCTCATATAAAAGAAAAAAGGAACGGAATTATCCGTTCCTTTTGAAAATTAGTCAAGATTAAATCTCTTCTTGAATCTGTCAACACGTCCGCCTGTATCTACGAGCTTCTGCTTACCTGTGTAGAATGGGTGGCACTTAGAACAAATTTCAACCTTGATATCCTTCTTTGTAGAACGAGTATGGATAACATTACCGCATGCGCAAGTAATTGTTGTTTCCTCATACTTTGGGTGAATTCCTTCTCTCATTTGACTTCCTCCTTCAAAACTAAAATTATGACTCATAGAAGCCCATCATTTCAGTTTAGACAGTAGTTCTATGTAGTATTTATCAATACGCTGAACAAATCAGCTTTATTATTATACCATTATATACGTCACTTGTCAAGCACTTAACACTTTTTTTACATTTATCCTGCTCATTTCGACAAAACAAAAAGGCAACCCATTGGCTGCCCTTTGCTTGTGTAAAAATTTTGGAGAGGATGAAACGAGCTAAGAGTTTGATCTTAGTGTTTACATTCTTTTTCTTTCTCTGTTCTACATTACATATTATAGCCTTTAGAGGCTGTAACTTCAAGAACAGACAAGTTACATTTCACTACAATACTGTTACAAATTATTTCAATTTGTAACTTTAAAATAACCTTAAATTTTCCTCAAAGCAGGCTTATTATTCGTGGTCAACTCCGTATGCTGCACGGTATTCCAGCATTTTGTCAAGATACTCTTTGCCCTCAACAACACCGTCCTGAATAGCCTTGATGATATCGTTGATGTTTACGATAGAGTATACCTTTACGCCAAAGTCTTTATAAGCCTGTTCAACAGCTGAAAGGTCGGTGTCAAGAGCCTTTTCCATTCTGTCAACTGTTATCACCATGCCTGTTACGTTTACGTCTGCGGCACTTTTGAGCTTTGGCATTGACTCTCTGAGAGCCTTGCCAGATGTCATAACATCGTCGATGATTATTACCTTTTCTCCGTCTGCAAGCTTCTTTCCAACGAACATTCCGCCCTCGCCGTGATCCTTAGCTTCCTTTCTGTCAAAGCAGTAAGAAACGTTGATGCCATACTTTGTTGCAAGCGCGATAACGGCTGAAACAGCAAGAGGGATACCCTTATATGCAGGTCCGAAAAGTGTTTCAACAGGTATTTTGTTGTCAGCTATGCAATCAGCGTAAAAGCCACCCAGCTTTGCAAGCTGTTCGCCTGTTTTATAGTTTCCGCAGTTGATGAAATACGGAGCTTTTCTTCCACTTTTAAGAGTGAAGTCGCCAAATGTGAGAACTCCGCTGTCTACCATAAATTTTATAAATTTTTCCTTGTAGGTCATATTGAACTTCCTTTCAATTATGTTACTTTGATTATACCACATTTTTCACGGCTTTGCAAGGCTTTTTTGTCTGCCGAACATAAGTCCGTGAGAGCCTGTGGCAAGGCAGAAAACGCCGTGTTCACGCATATCTCCGCATATTGAGTGTATGACGCCGTATTGCTGTCTATCGGTATTTATACGTGCGAAGCTTTCGCCCAGATCATCAGAAATATAAAAGCCGTATTCACCACTGATATTTCCTGTGACATACATTGCAGGAGTTTCTTCAAGCCCTTTTCCAAAGCCTATGCAGTTAATCCTGTCCTCAGGGAGAATATCACTTATACCCACGCTGTCACTCTTTATCTCAAAGCGGTAAAGTCCCTTTATGCCGTTTGCAAGCCAGAATACTCCGCTTTTATCAGGCTGTCTTGAAAGCTGATAGTGAGCGTATCGTGGACACTTTATGTCCGTTTTTATGGACACTTCTCTGAAAGTTGCACCTTTGTCACGGCTGATGTAAAGCCCCAGATTTTCTCTTTCTGCTATGGCGAAGAAAAGCTCGCTGTTGTAATAGTCCGAGAAAATTTTTACGTTGTGTTCATCTGCTGAGTTTCCACTGCTGTCCGTAAAAATGGACTTTTGCCATGTTTTGCCCTCATCGTCGGTATAGCAGACAGCCTTGTTAGAAAAGCCTCTGCCGCTTGCAACAGCCCACATTATGCGTTTGCCGTCGGCAGATATCGCTGTCCAACCTGAGTCTACATTAGGCTTTTCGATGTTGTCAAGCTTTTGGTCTATAAACTCAGAAAGCCCACGGGGCATGGGAAGTCTTTCCCACGTTGAACCGCAATCTTTGGATAAGATCAGACCACCTTTTGTTTTGCCCGTCCAGTTGCCACGGGGAGTTGCGACGATGTATTCGGGGTCGCTGAGGGTGAGATCAGCATTAAGGCAGGTGATGTAGCGGTCGCCATTTTCGTTTGCAAAGGAATTTTCACACTCACTGTCATAATCTTCAAAGGCAAAGCCACCAAGGTCGCCAATGATATCTATAATGCGATTCCTGCCATGGGGAGTGGTGTATACATTAAGGTGAACAGTTTCCTCGATACCCTCGCAGAATGGTTTGACAAGCACATCTCCGCTTGCAAGACCTGTTATCATGAACAGACCTGTTCCTGTGTTGAACAAGGCTGTGTCGCTGTCAAAAGGTGAAAGCTTTATGTCGCTTATCCAGTGGACACAGTTTCCGTCGCCGTTGTATCGTGGTTTCATGTATGGGATATTCCAATCAAAGCGGCTATATTCAAGCCTGTTCATTATTATCTTCCAGCTTTCACCGCTGTCGGTGCTTGTATAGATTATATCTCCGCCATTTTTTCGGCAGACAGTTGATAGCAAAAGCATTTTGCCATTGGAACATATTGCGCTGTAGCCGCATGGGATATGGTCCTCGGGGGTGATGTCTTTGTCAAAAACAGGCACGCCATTTTCGATGCGGTATCTGTATACCTTGCCGCCTGAAAGCGAGCCTGTGTCGCAAGCATAAGCACCCATACCACCGTAGAATACTTCTCCGCTTGAAGCAAAAGTGATGTATATATATCTGCTGTCGCTGGTGATACGCTGTGGCACGAAGCCATAATAGGAGGAGTTTTCGTATTTTACAGGGTCGGGGGCGGTGAGGGGAACGAAGCTTTTCAAGCCGTCTGTGGAGCAATACAGAGTGTGACCTCTTGTTACACCGTCAGGGGAGTTTGCTTCACCTGAACAGCCTGCGATAAAAAGCTTGCCCTCACTGTCTGTCCATATAAGCGAGATGTTTTTCTCGCCAAACAGGTCTATGCTTTGCCAGCTTTCGCCCATATCCTCAGAATAGATAATTCCTGCGGTCTGAGAGCCGAAATACACCCTGCCGTTTTTGTAAATAAGTCTGTCGCCTGTGGCTCTGCCAACTTCGTTTCCGTGAACGCTGCATGGCAGTGCCTTTTGTATTATATTTTCTCCCTTGTCATCAGATATGCAGATATAATTTGAACGTTTATCTCCGCATGTGAAAAACAGCTTATTGGGGTCATTTTCATCAAGGGCTATTGCAAGGGGATAGGTCTGTGCAGGGTCGTCTGCGGTAACTTTGTCTGCCAGATACGCCCAAGTTTGTTTATCAAAGTCATAGCGGTAGATACCGCCTATGTCAGTGCGGATATACAGCGTTCTGCTGTCGGTGGGGTGAAAAGTGATACCTGTCACAAAGCCGCCTCCGCCTATTTTCAGATTGCCATATTCGTATTTGACAGGTGAAAGAATTTTCATATATTTCTCCGTTACCATTCGATAGTAGAAACGTCAACAGGATCTTTGTTTATCTCAACTTTGTCTACCTTGCTGTTTTTGACGGTTATAACTCTGTCAGCCATTGGTGCGATAGCGGAGTTGTGTGTGATGACTATAACTGTCACACCGTCATTTCGGCAGGTATCCTGCAAAAGTCTGAGGATATTTTTACCTGTGTTGTAGTCCAACGCACCGGTCGGCTCATCGCAAAGAAGAAGTTTAGGATTTTTGGCAAGTGCTCGTGCGATAGAAACACGCTGCTGCTCGCCGCCTGAAAGCTGTGAAGGGAAGTTGTTCATTCTGTCCTCAAGTCCCACTTTTTTCAGCACTTCTTCAGGCTGTGAGGCATGTGCGCATATCTGTGTGGCAAGCTCTACATTTTCCTTAGCTGTAAGATTATTCACAAGGTTATAGAATTGAAAAACAAAGCCTATGTCATATCTGCGGTATGTTGTGAGCTGCTTTTTATTAAAAGTGGCAATGTCCTTGCCGTCAACAAGGATCTTGCCCTCGTCGCAGGTATCCATGCCGCCGAGCATATTAAGTATAGTAGTTTTTCCTGCACCGCTTGCGCCTACTATAACAGCAAATTCGCCTTTTTCTATCTCAAATGAAACACCGTCTGCGGCATTTATGGTTATCTCGCCCATTATGTATCTTTTATAAACGTTCTCGAATTTTACAAAGCTCATAGTCTGCACCCCCATATTGTCTTTACGTTATTGTATCACAATAATATGAACATTTCAAGGGCTTTTGCCACTTGAAAAGGTGAAAGTGATATGTTATAATTGTATCTGAAATAGGCGTGAGCCTCACATTTTGACAAGGAGAGATATAAATGGAATTTCAGAAGCTTATTGAAAGCAGAAGAAGCATAAGAAAATATGACGGCAGTAAAAAGGTAACAAAAGAGCAGATAGAAACGCTCATATCTGCCGCAACAGAAGCACCATCGTGGAAAAACTCTGAAACTGCAAGGTATTACTGCGTTCTCAGTGACGAGATGACAAAGAGGGTAAGAGAGGAGTGCTTGCCTGGATTTAACAGAGAAAGGTCTGAAAATGCGGCGCTTCTTGTAACGACTTTTGTACATACAAGAGCAGGTTTTGACAAAGAGGGTGATCCTGATAATGAAGTCGGCAATGGCTGGGGTTTTTACGATCTTGGTCTGCACAATGAGATACTTCTTCTCAAAGCGGCTGAGCTTGGCTTAGGCTCGCTTGTAATGGGCATCAGGGACGGAGAAAAGCTTCGTGAGGTGCTTGAAATACCTGAAAGCGAGATTGTAGTATCGGTTATAGCCGTTGGCTATCCTGCAGAAGCCCCTGCCAGACCTAAAAGGAGAGCTGTTGAGGATATTGCAAAGTTCTTTTAATATGGGAGTTATGCAGTTTTTTAGCTTGTATTTGTGATATTGACCTTCCTGCGCTTTAGTTTGGTCGTCAGACCTTTCTTACAGCATGGGGAGGTCTTTTTGTGCATAAAAATAAGGCGTTAGAACAAAATCTAACGCCTTACTGATATTCTTTTGAACACGAAGTCTTATCGTTGTCCACATTACAAGACTTGTGAAGTGGTTTAAAACCTTACTTCATAGCCTCTTCAACTGCAACTGCGCAAGCAACTGTAGCACCAACCATTGGGTTGTTACCCATACCGATAAGACCCATCATCTCAACGTGTGCAGGAACTGAAGAAGAACCAGCAAACTGAGCGTCGCTGTGCATTCTTCCCATTGTATCTGTCATACCGTAAGAAGCAGGACCAGCAGCCATGTTATCTGGGTGCAGAGTTCTACCTGTTCCTCCGCCTGAAGCTACTGAGAAGTACTCCTTGCCCTTCTCAAGTCTTTCCTTCTTGTATGTACCTGCAACTGGGTGCTGGAATCTTGTTGGGTTTGTTGAGTTACCTGTGATAGAAACGTCAACATTTTCCTTCCACATGATAGCAACGCCTTCTGTAACATCGTTAGCACCGTAGCAGTTTACCTTAGCTCTCAGACCATCAGAGTATGCCTTGCGGAATACTTCCTTAACTTCGCCTGTGTAGTAATCCATTTCTGTTTCAACATATGTGAAGCCGTTGATTCTAGCGATGATCTGTGCAGCGTCCTTGCCAAGACCGTTAAGAATAACTCTCAGAGGCTTTGTTCTAACCTTGTTAGCCTTCTCAGCGATACCGATAGCACCCTCAGCGGCAGCGAATGATTCGTGGCCTGCGAGGAATGCGAAGCACTCTGTATCCTCTTCAAGAAGCATCTTGCCGAGGTTACCGTGACCAAGACCAACCTTTCTCTGGTCAGCTACAGAACCAGGGATACAGAAAGCCTGAAGTCCCTCGCCGATAGCAGCAGCAGCGTCAGCAGCTCTTGTGCAGCCCTTCTTGACAGCGATAGCGCAGCCTACTGTGTAAGCCCACTTAGCGTTCTCAAAGCAGATAGGCTGAATGCCCTCAACGAGCTTATAAATGTCAAGACCCTTAGCCTTGCATACGTCAGCACACTCTTCGATAGTGTTGATACCGTACTGATTGATAACAGCAAGGATCTGCTTTTCTCTTCTCTCATATGATTCAAATAAAGCCATTGTAACAAATCCTCCTTATTCTTTTCTTGGGTCAACGATCTTAACAGCGTCAGCTACTCTACCGTACTGACCCTGTGCTTTCTCAAAAGCAGTGTTAGCATCGTCGCCAGCCTTGATGAAGTCCATCATCTTGCCGAAGTTTACAAACTTGTAGCCGATGATCTCGTCATCTTCGTTAAGTGCAAGACCTGTAACATAGCCGTCTGTCATTTCAAGGTATCTAGGACCCTTTGCAAGTGTACCATACATAGTACCTACCTGTGAACGAAGTCCCTTACCAAGGTCCTCAAGACCAGCGCCTACTACAAGACCGCCCTCAGAGAACGCACTCTGTGAACGACCGTAAACGATCTGGAGGAAAAGCTCTCTCATAGCTGTGTTGATAGCGTCGCAAACGAGGTCTGTGTTAAGAGCCTCGAGAACTGTTCTGCCTGGAAGGATCTCTGATGCCATAGCAGCAGAGTGTGTCATACCTGAGCAGCCGATAGTTTCAACGAGACATTCCTGGATAACGCCCTCTTTTACATTAAGTGTCAGCTTGCAGCAGCCCTGCTGTGGAGCACACCAGCCGATACCGTGTGTAAAGCCTGAGATATCCTTGATTTCCTTAGCTTTTACCCACTTTGCTTCTTCTGGAATTGGAGCTGCACCGTGAGCAACGCCCTGAGCGATAGGGCACATTGTTTCAACTTCGTGAGAATAAACCATTATTTACATAACTCCTCTCAAATGATTTTGGTGTAAATGTTGTATATTACATACACTCATATTATAACGCATATTTCGCCATTTTGCAATAGTATTTTATGATTTTTAATATTTTTTTCTCATTCTGTGGTAATTATAACGCTGCTGAGAGGTGCAAGTCTGAGTGGCAGCTTATAGTTTGTGGTATAAAGACCGCTGTTTATGCAGTTTGATCCACTATAAATATCACGGTCAGAGTTGAGAAGCTCTTTGTAGGCTCCGTTTTGCTCGACCTTCAGGCTATAGTTCTGATAGCTTCCGGAAAAATTGAAAACCATATAAAGCGTCTTGCCGGAAGGGTCGCTTCTGCGGTAGGCATAAATGCACTGATTTTTGTTGTCTGCGTCTATCCAGCGGAAAGATGTGGAATTATAGTCGGACTTATACAGCGCAGGCTGTTCAAGATAAAGCTTGTGGAGTGCTTTCACATACTCGTGTAATGAATCGTGTATAGGATATGTGAGCAAATTCCAGCCAAGCTCTTTTTCATCACGCCATTCAAGATATTCGCCAAGCTCGTTGCCCATGAAGTTGAGTTTCTTGCCAGGGTGAGTGAACTGGAAAGTATACAGTGCTCTTATGGTAGCAAACTGCTCCTGCTGACTGCCGAACACCTTATCCACCATGGTTTTCTTGCCGTGAACTACCTCGTCGTGGGAGTAAGGAAGAATGAAAAGGTCATTATAGAAATAACTCATGGAGAAAGTCATTTTATTGTGATGATTTCTGCGTTCAAAAGGCGGAGTCTTTATATAATTGATGGTATCATTCATGAAGCCCAGATCCCATTTATAGTCAAAGCCAAGTCCGCCGAACTCAACAGGGGCAGTTACCTTTGTGTAGTTTGTGGAATCTTCTGCGAAAAGCATAACGTCAGGGTGCATTTTCTGAATGGTGTAATTAGTGTTCTTCAAGAACCATATACCGCTGTCGTTCACAGCGTCATCAGTATTGCCGTGACGATAGATAAGGTTTGCAACTGCGTCATATCTCAATCCATCAACATGATATTTTTCTATCCAGAAATTAACTGAGGATTTTACAAAGCTAAGCACATGAGGCTTTGTGTAGTCAAACAGGGCAGTACCCCACTCGGAGTATCTGTCATACTCATTGTCGCTTTCAAAGAGGAAGCTTCCGTCATATATGTGCAGGGCATAGAAATCACGGACAAAATGTACGGGTACAAAGTCCAGAATAATGCCGATATTTTCCGCATGACAAGCGTCTATGAACTTCATAAGCCCTCTAGGGTCGCCGTAACGGCTGGTTGCGGAGAAATATCCCGACACCTGATAGCCCCATGAGCCGTCATAAGGATATTCCGTCAGTGGCAGAAGCTCGATATGGGTATAGCCCATTTCCTTTACATAAGGTATGAGCAGGTCTATCATTTCTTCATAGGTGTAAAAGCGGTCGGTTTCTTCTTTTCCCTCTTTTATGCGCCACGAGCCGAAATGCACCTCATATATGTTCATAGGCTTTTCATAGCATTTGTCACGCTTTGAGAGCCATTCATCATCATTCCAGCTATAGCTGTCAATATCATACACCACAGACGCATTTTTCGGTCTTACCTCGCTGTACACCGCAAAAGGGTCTGAGCGGTAGTGCTTTTCAAGAGTAGGCGTTGTGATAACATACTGATAAATGTCACCCTCTTTTGCAGGGCGTTCAACGCTCCATACCCCACGTTCATCACATTCCATAGGGATAATATCTCCATTCAGGCAAAGCTCTACCTTCCTTGCATGGGGCGCATAGGTGGAAAATCTTATGCCGTTCTCTATTTTTACTGCCCCCAGGGCTTCATACGCTCTACAGCTTTGACCATTTATAAATTCTGTGATGATATTGTTTTTCATGCCGTTTCCCCCTGTGAAAAATATGATAATGATAAAATATTTATAAAAAGTTATTGAAATTTCATAAATTTATGATATAATAAAAGTTGGCGCGAATTGTCTGCTTTTTTGACATTAATCCAGCTTAGTCTGATTTTTCCTCAAAAAAGACCTTTTGTCGTTATGAATCTGAAAGGAATGTAGTTAAATGTCAAGCTCTGCGATAACCAAAAGTGCTTTGTGTGATTCACTGAAAAAACTCTGCGAGCAAAAACCCTTTGATAAAATATCCATATCCGATATAACAGGTGAGTGCGGTCTTAACCGCCAGTCTTTTTATTACCATTTTCAGGATAAATATGAGCTTTTGAGCTATATATATCTTCACGAGCTTTTCGCTGACATCACCAAAGGCGTAAACTACGACAACTGGTATGAGCGTCTTGAAGGATTTCTCGTAAATATGCTCAAAGACAAGCGCTTTTACTCAAACACGCTAAAAAGCAACGAAAAGATATTCGAGCATTATCTTTTCAGAAGTATGCACAAGCTGTTCATCAGATTTTTCTATCACGCTGTTGCTATAACCAGAAAGCGTTCCGATAAGGCGAAATTCTTTGCCGATTTTTATTCTCATGGATATTGCGGAATAATAATAGATTGGGCAACGGGCGGAATGAGAGAAACTCCACATGACGTAATGTTGAAAATGCGTGAGCTTGCATACGAAAATGTTACCATTGGTGAGGGATTCAGACAGAACCTTTGACAAAAGTCACACAATCACTCTGTTATTTTATCATATTTTATGTAATAAGTGAATAGACAAACCTAAACATACGACAAAAAAAGCGACAGATCCAGATTTCTGTCGCTTTTATTTTTTCTACTTTGAAGCTTTTGATTTTCTTCTGTCAATAATAACGCTTGCTATGAATATGAGCAAGCCTGCCCCTGAGAGAACTATGCCCTTGTGGAGCAACGGTGCGGTAAAGGTTATCTTTATGCTGTGGCTGCCCTTTGGTATCTTGAAGCCAAGGAATGCAGTGTCGGTCTTTTCACACTGTACCTCTTTGCCGTCGATCTCGGCGGTGAAGCCGTCGGTGTACGGAATGGAAATGGTGAAATAGCCGTCATTTTTAACGTCTATAGTGCCGTTTATCACATCTCCGTGAGAGGTCTTCTTGTCTATCATGAACGGGTCAACGTCACGCACAAGGCTGTCTTTGTCGATGACATAACAGCGAACGTTGGTTATCTCATACTTGCCGTCAGAGAAATTCACCTTAACGCTGTCTGCACTATAGTCCTGACCTGTGGTTATGACATATTCAAAACGTCTGTTATTATTGTAATACTTCCAATCAGGTGCAGTGAGCTTGTTTTTATTGCCGTTTATGGACACCCAAGCGTCCTTTCTGCCACCCTTTATATCGTTGTTCACATTGAAAGATACAAACATTATCTCGTTGTTTGTGAGCGTTTCGGGAAGCGTTATCTCCTGAGTGAAAGGCTCTTTGGCGTCAATGGTGTATTTTCCCCATTCACGCTTTATCTGGTCGCACTCTGTAAAGTTGATGGAGCGTACTTTTTTGATATCAGATGAAAATGACTTTTCCGTCTTATCCTCAACTATTATATTATTGAAAAGAGCTTCCACTGAGTAAGGATAATTCAGGGAATTATATTCTTTTCTGCCGATAAGAGCATTGGTAGCATATCCAAAAGGCAGAACGTCATTGTTTTCATAAAGTGAAAGGCTTCCGCTTTCTTTTATCTTCTTGTAGCCTGACACTGCCTTTGCGGGGTCGTCAGTGATAAGATATCTGTTTGAAAAATACATATCAGCAATAAGGCTTCGTGTCTGAGTGGTCAGGGAAGTGTTGCGGTATGAATTTTCGTTGTATATCTCGCTGTAATAAAATTTGTTGTAATCTTTATTGTGCAGTGAGGAATATATTGACATGGTGTAATAATCTGCATTATATATCATGTTCACTGTGTTCACTTCGTCAACGCAGTTTGAAGTCCTCGATATCTCCTCTTGCGAGCCGACATAATCTGCAAGCGTATTCATATCACTGCTGTTATCATATTCAAGCTCACTTAAAGGCACAAGCTTGTCTGCAAAGTTTGCATATACTGTGGATACCACGAGGCAAAGGGACATTCCTATATTAAGTATGAACTCTTTTTTGCAACGTCTGTATACAAACAGGCTCGACATAAGCACCAAAAAGTCAAGGATAATATAAAACTCTATTTTTTTGGTGGTCTTGAACCAGAAAACTCCTGCCAATGCAACTAAAAGGGTTATCACTGCAAGTGGTTTAAGTTTTAGCTTTCCTCTTATTATATCAAAACAGGTGTGTCCGAAAAGGAGCATACCAAGAGGAAGGAAAGGTATAAGAACTTTCGGGTCAACATACAGTGTGCCGTTTAACATATAGACTATTATAGGGCAGGTGGCTATTACCATCATAACGATCCCGAGAAATCTTCTATAGCGTTGTTTTGAGAACACTGCAGATATTATGCTAAGCACTGTGAAAAGGCAAAGCCCCATTGAGTAGTGATAATAGAGCAGAAATTTCAAGTTTACGCCTGGTATGAACGACTTGAGATCAACATGGCTGTTGCCTGCCTCTCTGCCTGAGAGCATACAGTGCAGTGTCGGCAGGATAAGCACGCACGCCATTATCACTGCTAGGATAAGCCTGAAAGCGAATGCTGTTCCGTCTTTGCAGAACTTCTTGAAAGTTGGCTTTTCATTTATTTTCAGCCAGCGGTAAACACCATACACTGCCATTGCCGCAAGACCCGACACTGCAAAGAAATAGCTTGTCATGAGCATCAAAAATGCCCAAAGCGTCACCATGTATTTTCTCTTGCCCTCAAAATAATCCTCGATAGCCATAAAACCTAAAAGCAGGAAAGGCATATAATTCACGAACATTATGTGCCTGTGACTGTGGAAGATAAGGGGCGCTGAAAAGAGAAACACAAAGCTCAGTGCAAACGCTGTGTTGTCTGTGAATTTCTGCCGCATCCATATATAGAATATCCACAGGCTTGCTATAATGCCTATTATGGATACTATCTGTATATAGGTGGACATTTTCACAAAGGGCAGAAGATAAGAAAAAAGTATTATAGGCGAATAAAGTCCATAATATGACAGATTATAGATGTTCTCACCACAACCTATGTTCGGGGCAAAGGAGGGAAAAAAGTCCCCTGTTTTGTAAAAGAGCTTTCTGAAATAATCAGGGATAGCATAGTGCTGTCCGCCCCAATCAAGCTCAGAGCCATAGGCGAACTTGAATCTTGTCAATGCAAGCACAAAGAGAAGATATATCCCTGTAAGCACACACAGATGTATTATATTTTTCTTACTGAGCTTCATTCACAGCCACTCCCAGCGCAGTTGCAGTTTGTTTTTTCATTTCAGGGTGTTCGCTGTAGCGTTTATACAGCGTCCAATCCTCATAATAAGCCATATGCCACAGCTTGTCTACAGTTTTCTTTTGAGAGGTATACATATCCGCAAGCTTTTTCTTGAACTCGTATCTCTCTTTTGATATCTTTGGCAAAGTGTTGCCCACCACCTTCAGACGGCTAGCCTTGTAATACTTGCCAAAGCAGTAAAGGTCGCACTGGATATCGTTCTTATCGTATATCTCAGTGACGTAATTATGCACGTTTACATGGTGGATATGACCATATTCGCCTTTTTGATTATGCACAGCTATAAGCTTCCAATCCTTGCAGGTCATTATCTTTTCAAGGTCAGATTCGATACCGTCCTTAACAAGCGCCCAATCATCACGCTTACCCCTGACTTTATCAGGATATTCAAGCATTATACACTCGTTGCCCGAGGCAGTCACCACGTCCTTGAACTCCTGAGAACGCACCTTATTTCTTCCGTTTGTTACACACACAACAAGATAGCCTTTATCATAAAGATGTCCTCCGCCCCAAAGCACTTCGTCATCAGGGTGAGCCGCTATCATAAGCTTATCAGCCTTTGATGACGAAGCAAGCTGTAACTGTATGGCGGATATAGGTGCAACGTCATAAGCCTGATTGATCGTATCTCTTATATGCCTTTTGTAGCCTAAAAACCACAGTGTGCCTATAAAAAGGACTATTGCCAGAATTATTGCTGTTTCCTTTATATGCCGTCTTGTAAATCTGAGCATAAAAATGCCCGCACCCTTGCAGGATCTTTCCTGCGAGATACGGGCGTTCACCTCTTTCTTTATTACTTGTTGTTCACATAGTCTATAAATCTTTCAAATGCAGCTTTTCCGTCTTTGTTTCTCTTATAAACGCCTGCATGTTCAAGCACCTTTGCGAACACGATGCCTATTTCTTTCTGTAATACCTCGTGAACGTTCTCGGCTGTTATATTGTTTTTCTTTGATATCTCCTCAGCCCAGTCAGCGTGCTTTTCTATCAGCTTGTCACGGCGTACACCCTCTGTTCCCTCTGTGACCAGAACCTGAGCAAGCTTCTCCATTTCGCCTTTAAGTCTTGACGGAAGCACTGCAAGACCCATTACTTCGATAAGACCGATATTTTCTTTCTTTATATGATGAAGCTCCTGATGCGGGTGATAAACGCCAAGAGGATATTCCTCGGTGGTGATGTTGTTTCTAAGCACAAGGTCAAGCTCATATCTGCCGTTTCTCATTCTTGCGATAGGGGTGATAGTGTTGTGCGGCTCGCCCTCTGTTTCAGCGTAAATGAACGCTTCTTCGTCGGTGTAGCCTCTCCAAGCTTTGAGTATCTTGTCAGCAAGGTCAACGAGAGCGTTTTTGTCCTCACTGTTTATTCTGATAACTGACATAGGCCATTTAACGATACCTGCGTCAACGTTCTCAAAGCCCTTGAAAACTATCTTTTCTTCAACATGGGCTTTCGCCATTGCAAAAGTATAATGACCGCCCTGAAAATGTTCGTGCGAAAGGATAGATCCGCCAACGATAGGCAGGTCAGCGTTTGAACCTATGAAATAGTGCGGAAACTGTCTGACAAAGTCAAAAAGCTTCTCAAATGCCGAACGGTCTATTACCATAGGAGTATGCTTCTTATTGAAAAGGATGCAATGCTCGTTGTAATAAACATATGGGGAATACTGAAGTCCCCAGTCTGTGCCGTTTATTTTAAGGGATATAACACGGTGGTTCTGTCTTGCAGGGGAGTTCACTCGTCCTGCATATCCCACGTTCTCATAGCACAGCAGGCACTTAGGATATCCCGACTGCTTTGCAAGCTTTGCCGCCGCAATGGCTTTCGGGTCTTTTTCAGGCTTGGAAAGATTGATAGTTATATCAAGGTCGCCGTACTCTGTTGGAGCTATCCAGCGCATATCTTTCTTCACTCTGTATCTTCTTATGTAGTCCGTGTCCTGCGAAAGCTTGTAGAAATAGTCAGTTGCGACCTTTGCAGACTGGTGGTTGTAAAGTCCCCAGAACTTTGTGTCTATCTCTGACGGTCTTGGAGTAAGAAGCCCCATGAGTTTTGTGTCGAAAAGATCTCTGTATACAATAGAATTTTCCGTAAGGCCCTTTTCCACAGCGTAATCGAGAAGCTCTTTGAGAGTGCTTTCAAGATCAACGTTAGAAAACTCCTCCGCAGGCTCGTCATATTCCTCAAGGTCAAGGGCTTCAAGAAGCCTGTTTGTGGTATAAACTCTGTCGCTCTCCTCAATAAGTCCGCTTTCCAGACCATATGTTACAAGCTTTTTAATGCTTTCAAATATCATGTTATAGATCCCCTTTTGTACAAAAGTATGAGGGGAAACCCCCTCAGCCAGCATCTATTATTATAGACCATTGCTTATTCTTTGTCAACCGACAGATAGGCTAATTAAGATACTTTTAAGCATTTGAAAAGCGTAATAAGAATATTTTAAGATTATTTTGCAGGGGACGCCAGCTACTACATTTAACGTCAGGGAAAACGATTTAGCATTGAATATTAACAAATTGTTAAATCAGCAATTGTCCTATTGACAAAAGCGGGAAGTATGGGTATAATAAAAGCAATATGACAAAGGCGTTGACAGGAACAAAAGCAAAGTTCTGACATTACAGAGAGCCGTCGGTGGGTGCAAGACGGTATGCGGAATTTGTGATAACTCGTCCCCGAGCCTGAACGGTGAAATCTTATTAGCCGCTCACGGGTTCTCCCGTTATAGAGATACGCATTGATAGATGCGGCTGAGATATGCGGTGTGAGCCGTATATGAATGAGAGTGGTAACACGGCAAAGCTCGTCTCTCCTTTTTGGTAGGAGTGGCGATTTTTTTATGCCCTTTTCCACATCACTATCAAAATAATTATCGGCTTTATATTTATAAGGAGGATCTGACATGAAAAACGTAGAAAAGTATGAGAGAGGCTATTATATGCCTCCTGTAAAGTGCATGAAGTGGGCTGAAAAAGAGTATGTTGACCATGCACCAGCATGGTGTTCTGTTGACCTGAGAGACGGAAATCAGGCTCTTATCATTCCTATGAGCCTTGAAGAAAAGCTGGAGTTTTTCACAAAGCTCGTTGAGATAGGTTTTAAGGAGATAGAGATAGGCTTCCCAGCCGCCTCTGAAACAGAGTATGAGTTCTGCCGTACACTTATTGAGAAGAACATGATACCTGATGATGTTACTATTCAGGTGCTCACACAGTCAAGAGAGCATATCATAAAGAAAACATTTGAAGCTATCGACGGTGCAAAGAACGCTGTTGTCCACCTTTATAACTCAACATCTGTTGCACAGAGAGAGCAGGTTTTCCGAAAGTCTAAGGAAGAGATAATCAAGATAGCTACAGACGGTGCAAAGCTCTGTAACGAGTATAAGAAGCACGCAAAGGGCAATATCGTATTCGAGTATTCTCCTGAGAGCTTCACAGGCACAGAGCCTGAGTTTGCAAGAGATATCTGCAACGCTGTTATCGACATCTGGCAGCCTGCACCTGATAACAAGGTCATCATCAACCTGCCTGTAACAGTTGAAATGTCAATGCCTCATGTTTATGCTCAGCAGGTAGAGTATATGTGCGACACTCTTCACAACAGAGAGAACGTTATAGTTTCACTTCACCCACATAATGACAGAGGCTGTGCAGTGGCAGACTGCGAAATGGGTCTGCTTGCAGGTGCTGACAGAATAGAGGGTACTTGTTTCGGCAATGGTGAGAGAACAGGCAATGCCGATATCGTTACTATCGCACTTAATATGTACACTCACGGAGTTGACCCTAAGCTGGACTTCTCAGATATGCCTGCACTGGTAGAGCTTTACGAGAGAGTTACAAGAATGAAGGTTTATGACAGAAGCCCATATTCAGGCGCACTTGTATTCGCTGCATTCTCAGGCTCGCATCAGGACGCTATCGCAAAGGGCATGAACTGGAGAAAAGAAAAGAGCTGTGACAAGTGGACAGTTCCTTATCTGCCTATCGACCCACATGATGTTGGAAGAGAGTATGACGGTGACGTTATCAGAATAAACTCGCAATCAGGCAAGGGAGGAATTGGCTTTATCCTCCAAAATCAGTTTGGCTACGATCTTCCAAAGAAGATGAGAGAGGACTTTGGCTATAAGGTAAAGGCTGTTTCAGACCACAAGCACAAAGAGCTTATGCCTGATGAGGTCTACAAGATATTCAAGGACGAGTACCTCAACAAGTGCGCACCTGTTGACATTCCTGAAGCACACTATGTTCAGAAGCAGAACGGCACTATCTGTGCCGCTATCACAGCTTCAGTAAACGGCGTAACAAACGATCATACAGCAGAGGGCAACGGACGTCTTGACGCTGTGGCAAATGCTATCAAGCAGGCTTTGAACTTTGATTTTACCGTAGAAACATACACAGAACACGCTCTTGAAAGAAAGTCAACATCTGAGGCTGTTTCGTATGTTGGAATTTCCTGCGGTGATAAGATGTATTGGGGCGTCGGCAGACACTCAGATATCATCGTATCTTCTATCAAGGGTCTTGTTTCAGCTATCAACAACGCTTTTGTTGCTAATAAGTAATAAATTTTATTCTATCTTAAATTCAGCTAAAATAAACGGGCGAACGCTGTTCGCCCCTACATGATAATGAAAATGCGTTATTTGTGTAGGGGCGACCTTGGGTCGCCCGTTATATTTTGTTCTGATACAAAAAAATGCAGTCACATCACTATGACCGCATTTTATATAATTACTTTTTTCTTCTGAAAAGCCTTTTTAGCCAGCCTAAAAAGCCCTTTTTCTCCTTTTCAGGCTCGACAGCCTTGGCATCATTAACAGGAGCAGGCTTTGGTGCATTGGCGTATGCTTCAGCGTAAAATCTGCTTTGTGCGTCAATGGCGATATCTCCACGCTCTGCACGGACATATTTTCCGTCAGGCTGCATTATCCTTGCTTTTACGTTGTCCTGCATCTGGGTGTCAAAAATATCGAGGACACGTTTTTTTACTTCTTCACTGAGGATAGGTGCGGCGACCTCAACTCGCCTTGTGGTGTTTCTTGTCATATAGTCTGCGCTGGATATGTATACCTTTTTGCGAACACCTGTGCCGAAAATATATATCCTTGCGTGTTCAAGATATCTGCCCACTATTGAGCGTATCTGCACATTGTCAGTAACGCCCTCCACGCCTGCCACAAGGCAGGATATACCTCTTATAACAAGCTCTACCTTCACGCCTGCCTGAGAACATTCTATTATCTTGTCCATAAGCACCTTATCAGTAAGAGAATTGAGCTTTGCGGCAACATATCCCTCACCGCCTGCTCTTGCAATGCTTATCTCATTATCCATAAGCTCCACTACCTTATTTTGCAGACAGTGTGGAGCGACCATTAGTGCCTTAGAGTTTTCCACAAGTTCGCCCATTGAAAGCGTTCTGAACACCTCGCAGGCGTCCTGAGCAATGTCATTGTTTGATGTCATAAGGCAAAGGTCGGTGTAAAGTCCTGCGGTCTTTTCGTTGTAGTTTCCTGTGCCTACCTGAACGGTATACTTAACGCTGTCGCCAACTTTTCTTGTAATAAGACAAAGCTTTGAATGGACTTTAAGTCCCTGCGGACCATACATTACATGACAGCCTGACTCCTCGAGAAGCTTTGACCACCCTATATTGTTTTCCTCATCAAAACGTGCCCTCAGCTCCACAAGCACAAGCACGTCCTTGCCATTTTCTGCGGCGTTGCACAACGCCTTTATGACCTTGGAGTTCTTCGCCACACGATACAAAGTCATCTTGATAGATGTAACGCTATCGTCCTTTGCCGCCTCGTCAAGAAGCCTGATAAAAGGCTTTATGGACTCATAAGGATAGTGCAGAAAAAGATCCTTTTCGTCTATCTGCTCTATCATTGACCTTGACGGGTCTATCATCGCAGAGGGCTGAGGCTCCTGCTTCGGGAAGAAAAGCTCTTTTCTGTCTGCCACCTTGTCAAACACAGCGAACACATAGGACATATCAAGGGGAGTTTTCTCCACAAAGACTTGCTTTTCTGAAAGCTCCAACCTTGAAAGCAGTTCGTTCAGCACAGTGTCGGATATTTGCTTTGAAAGCTGTAATCTCACAGGACAAAGGCGTTTACGCTTGTTGATAAGCTCAGACATATTTTGTCTGAAATCAAGTTCCGAGTCAAAGCCCTCGTCAACGTCGATATCGGCGTTTCGTGTCACTCTCATAAGAGCCTTTTCTTCTATTTTATAGCCCTCAAATGCCTTGTCAGCATAATGTAGAATAAGCTCTTCCACCAGTATGTAGCTTATGCACCCTTCGTCAGCAGGAAGAAAGATCACACGCTGGAATTTCTCGTTACAGCTAACTATACCCACTGTGACGGCAGATTTTGAAGCGAGTTTTGCGACCGCATAAATACTTTGATTTGCAAGAAACGGGAAAGGGTGTCTTTTATCGATAATAAAGGCATTAAGAAACGGCTTGACCTCATAGGCATAATAGGCTTCAAGAAATTTCTTATCCTGTTCAGTGAGAGCCTTTATGTTTTTATGTACTATATTTTTTAGCTCCAGTTCCTCGCAGATAGCTTTGTATGTCTTATCTTTTATTGGTATAAGCTCATGAACACGCTTAAATATTGCAGAAAGCTGTTCAGATGGACGCATTTTGGACTTGTTGTCTTTATGATCGTCGTCCACAAGCGAGGAATCATAGAGCGAGCCCACACGCACCCTAAAAAACTCGTCAAGATTGCTTGCAAATATCGACTGAAAAAGCAATCTTTCAAGAAGCGGTGTAGCACTGTCCTGAGCTTCTTCAAGAACTCTCTCGTTAAATTTAAGCCATGATAACTCTCTGTTATCGTAGACCTTGTTATTCATATTCTTATTTCTCCTAACTCCTATCGTAAGAAAGGCATCTTATATCATACTGTATTATTATACCGCCAAACGAATATGATGTCAATGCAGGTGCCGTAAAAAGCTTGTAAAATCGCCATAAAACAAAAAAACTCCCGCCCGAAGGCAGGAGCAGATCGTCTTGAAGATCAGATCCCGATATATTCCTTAGCGGTCTGGCATATATTTGCACAGTTATTCGCAAGGACGCTGTTGTCTTGTGGCAGATTCGGCAACATGATAAGCCAAAAAAGAATGAACACCATTATAAGCATAAGCGTAGCACCAGTCAAAAGTATCAAAGCGGCTGAACGCTTTGATTTCAGTGTTGTATGTACGTCGCTGCATACTTTTTCGGCGGGCTGTGCATTTTCTTTTTCCTCGTTAGAAATACGTTTTTCTTGCTCTTTTTTACACTCAGTACACAACATATACTTTAAACCTCCATAATCTATTTTTACTTCATTAACTATTATACCACATTCTTACCGTCTTGTGTTAAGCTGGCAGCTATAATTTACAAAATTTTGACTGAACTTTTTGTTAATATGTAAATAGATAAAGCTATATTCCAAAAATATACCTTTGCAAGCTTGAAAAAGCCGTGCGATCATGATATAATAAATAAAAAAACACAGGGGATATTATATGCTCAAAAATAAAAAATTACTTTTTATATATGTATGTGTATTTGCATACATATTGTTCTTAACTGCAAATTGCGGATTTATTACAGATGACTACCACTTTCTTTTCGTTTGGAAAGATTTTGAACCACAGATAAATGATAAACCTATCAATGGTCTTAGTGACATGTTGCTGTCCATGAAAAATTACTACAACTATAGCGGCGGCAGAATAATCGCACACTTTGTGGCTTTTGTTTTCATAAATATAAACAAATGGTTCTTTAATATTATTAATTCCATAGTTTTCGTTTGTCTTGGCATTCTTATAAGGAAACTGGTCTATGACCGTCAAAAAGGAATACCACTGGCACAGGTCATCATATATTTTTCCATGCTTTTATTTCTGCCATCATTTGGTGACACAGTTCTGTGGATATCAGGATCCGTAAACTATCTGTGGACATCTGCGTTGCTGCTGTATACCGTATACTTTTGTAAAAAGCATCTTGATGACAGCAATAGGATATATTATATTGCTATGCCCATTCTGTTTTTCATAAGCTCAGCAACAAATGAAACAACTGGCGGGATACTGCTGGTATGGCTAACGATACACCTTATCACCATAAGACATAAGCCTGATCTGAAGATAGTATTGAGCTGCATTACTTCTGTCTTAGGTATCATGCTTGTGATCTTAGCACCTGGTAATCACAACAGGGCAGCTTTAGTAGAACAAACAGATGTCTATAATATCAAATCATTTTTGACATTGTTAAAGAATTATTTGGGCTGGTTTTTAAATGACTACAAGATCATAATTGTAGCTTTTATGATCTCTGTAATAATACTCTATACCTGTAATAAGAAAAATACTATTATAACGTCCCTGCCATATTGTTTTGCAGGACTTGCAGGGCTGTCTGCATTGACCTTGACAGGTTTCTTTTCCATGCGTCCGACCTTCTTTGCAGTTCTTTTTATACTTGTTGGAACTCTAAAAGCAGCTTTTGATATAGGTTCAATAAAACAGGAGAAACTATCCAACCGAACTATCCAAAGATTGATCATTATGTTTATCTGTGCATTCGTTGTAGTAATTATATACAATTTTTCATATGCCTTACTATATCTATTAGGCACAGCACAAGTCATATACACCTATATCCCAATATTACTTTGTGCCACTTGCTTTATACTCCCACACATCAAATTTAGAGATCAAGACATTATCCCACATTATAAAGCTGATTCACTAAAAGAAAAATTACAAAAGTTATTTAAAGCAAAAAGCAAAATAATGTGCACATCTATGATAATTATAATTTCGTCATTACTGGTTTATAATGCTTATGATTATTACATCACAATGTCTGACGGCAAAGACTTTTTGTATGAACGATATGAAAACTATATAAACAATGGAGATCAGAATGTTGAGGATACGATGCCATATGACAATAGATATGTCCCTAACGAAATGTTTGTAAGCGGTGATTACTGCTGCAAATGGATAACTGAATGTTACAAGTATAATATTCAGAAACACGAATTATATGGGTATTATAGCATTATCAAAAACGATCAAGCTTCTGCCCTGCGTCAAAGCCCCTAAAAGAATCACTTAACAAAATCAAATATTGATATAATTCTGCTATTGACAAATGAGAAACATATGATATAATTACTGTGTGTGGAAAAATAATCGACCTACGCTCATATGCGTGTTATGTGGAGGAAGTAAAAATGGTAGACAATGTACGTCGTGAATGTATCATGTCAATGTATGAGATATACCCTCTCAGCAGAAAATTGGTATTTGATACGTTTGATAAGAAAAAGTATGATATAACAAGAACTCAGCAGATAATAATGCTGTCACTATGTATTGAGGGAACGCTCACAATGTCACAGCTTGCAAGCAAGATAAACACTTCTAATGAGCAGGCAACAAGGGCTGTGGCACAGCTTGTTGACAAGGGCTTTGTTATCAGAATGCAAAACCCCGATAACCGCAGAGTTATCAACATCAGGCTCACTGACGAAGCTATGCGCTTTATGGAAAAGATGAAAAACGAGATACTTGATGATATACTTGGTAAATTTTCCAGCGTTTCAGATAGTGATATGAAAAAAATGAAGGACGCACTTGTATTTATAAATAGTATACTTAAAAAGGTGCTTAAATAGGAGGCTGTTATGACAAAGGCGAAGAAAATAGTCAGCCGTTGCGAAAGCTGTGTGAATTACGTTTTTGATGAGGATTGTGAATGTTACTGCTGCATGGTCGATCTTGACGAGGACGAAGCATACAGATCAATGAGCGACAGCGAATATAGCTGTCCTTATTACAGGCTTGATGATGAATATGCTGTTGTGAGAAAGCAAAATTGATGATAGATCGGTGAATACATGAAATTTGCCGATTTTTCTTGCTTTGTTGAATGTGTAAAGTTCAAAAGCTTGTCGACGCAGCCATGTAAAGCTTGTTTGCTTTGCAGTGAACATTTGTCGTTAAATAAGGATCGATCTGGGGCTGAATTAATATTTGGCTAATGATAGAAAGTTATTTATCAAAGTTTACAAAATATTAATAAATACAACATTAGTATACAATGTTAAAATATTGACTATGCAGGCTGCTATAATCAAAATAGGAAAGATTTTTTGGGGGAAAGTTGCAATTAGCGTAAAAACGCAGGTTTCATATTGTTTCATGTTCAAGGCTAATAAATATGCCGTTTTATCATCTGCCGGCACTATGAAAATGATAAATCAATATCGTGTAAACTATCAGTATATTTATATGTAATAAAATACAAATATGATATATTGTGGGATTGACAAATGGAAAATCAAGTGATATAATACTTGTAATTATATAGGTATATTGCGTCGGAGGTGAGGCTTTTGAAGGATAAGGCGCTTGAAAAATTGTCGAAAAATGAGCTGCTTGAGTTAATGCTTTATCTGCGAAAAGAATATGATAAGCTTAACGCAGAGAATGAAAAGCTTCTTCAAAAGCTCGAAGATAAAAAAAGTATCACTGACCGACTTGACAGGCTGGAGCGGCAGGTAGCTGCACTGACAGGTCACAAGGTGGTTGTTGAGCAGCCGGTAGTGGAGGAAGATCATGGCGGCAGATAGCAAGAACGAGGTGTTAAAAAAACCTGAGCTTCCTGATGTCCAGACACTTGAGCGGGTGGTAAAAAAGCATCATGAAAGGCGGGAATATCTGAGGATACTCCGCAGCACTGTGGCGTCGCTTCTTGTTGTGGCAGCGGCAGCAGTGATTATATCAATGTTATTTTTGCCTGTTTTGAGAGTAACGGGTACAAGTATGACGCCGACTTTGCATGACGACGAGCTGGTGGTGTGCAGAAAGCGTGGAAGCTTTCAGAAGGGCGATATAGTTGCGTTTTATTATAATAATAAGATACTGTTGAAACGTGTTATCGCTACAGCAGGAGATGTGGTGGATATCAAGGAGGACGGTACTGTTATCGTCAACGGAAAAACCTTGAATGAGCCGTATGTTGACGGCAAAGCTCTGGGAGAATGTGATATCGAGTTGCCTTATCAGGTGCCTGACGAGAGAATATTCGTTATGGGCGACCACAGATCTACGTCTGTTGACAGCCGTACAAAGAGGATAGGCTGTATTGCTGAGGAAGCAGTACTTGGAAAGGTCTCACTGAGGATATATCCTTTTAAAAGGATAGGCACAGTGGACTAGCGTTTATTATAAATAGTGTATAATTTCGGAGGGAGTGATCCGTTTTGCAGAATTTTAACGGTAAAGTTCGGCAATATCTAAAAGAAAATGAAAGGAAAAAACGCAGCCGCTTGTTCGGTGTGGTGCTGTCTGTAGTTATGACAGTATCAGTGCTGGCAAGTCTTGTTATGCCTGCAATAAGTGCCACTGAGGGTACTTCCGTGGCAGGTGGAGATGTTTCCTATAACGGCGGAAGCTATTCTTATAAGGATGCGAATAGCGTCACGATAAAATCCTATGATGCGGTCGGTTCAGGAAAAGACCAATCTAAAAAGATCGAATTCAATGTGGAATTTGATTTTGACAAGGGCGAAATGACCAATAGGTATATTTATTTCCCTATCGACGATAATGTTAGCCTGCCCGAGGGCGGTATACCGTCAGACGGAACCTGGGGCGATGTCGAGGATACTCACTTCGATGAAGGACATGGAATTTCAGGTAAGTACAGAGTCGACGAGATAGATGGAAAGAAGTATCTTTTTATTGAGTTTGATGAGCGATATCAACATAAAAATGAGAAGGACGCTATAAGCGGTAAGGCAAGCTTTGAGGGTAATGTAAAGCGTAAGGATACAGATACAGGTGATAAGACCACTGTTGAGATAGGCGGTCAGACGGTTGAAATAGACGGTTTTACTCCGCTCACTATGTCTGCCATAAAGGACGCAAGCGAAACTGCTGACGGAGTTAGGTGGACTATCACAGTGGACAATCCTGCAAAGAAGCCTCTTGACAGGATCGAGGACGAGCTTTTTAAGGATGCCGTTGACGGAAGCTTCACTGTTTCACCTGAGGGTGCAGGAAGCTATGACGCGTCAAGCGGAAAGTTTGTTTTCAGCGATGGATTCAGCGAAGAAAATGTTACCATAAGCTACACGACCCCATATCCTACAAGCGACCCGAATTTCGTTATGTCAGGTAAGGTGGAAAACAAATCCACCACATATGATAAAGACGGAAATGGAGTAAAAGCAGATAAAACTATTTATTCTGAGTCAAAGAAGGATAAGATCTCAAAAACAGGCAAGAATGTTGACTACGACAATAACGAAGTCACATGGGAAATTGTTGTAAGCAACCCTAGCGGTGCAGACCTCAAGGGCTATCACCTTTATGATGAAGCATTCCCTGATGCAAAGCCAGGAAGCTTTGCACTTAAAGCTGATGATGGTTCAGATGTAAAGTACACACTTAATGGAAACACGCTTACGTTTGACGATAAAACAACAGCGTCAAAAATTACTATCGAGTATGTGACAGCTATCGATCCTGACAAGGCGGAAACTACAAATACAGTTAAAATGCAAAGACCTGATAAAAGCCAACCATGGTCTGATATCACATCAAGTGAAACTGTTTATAATAGGTATCAGATATCAAAAAGTGGTTGGATAGATAATAACACGTTAGGTATACTCAAATGGGAAGTAACTGTTAAATGTAATGACAAAAATTCTACCCTTAAAGGCAAGACAATAACTGATAATATGCTTAAAGCAGGACAGATTGTCAGCATAAAGGTTGGAAATGATACCTTTGATGCAACAGTTGCAAGTGACGGTGAGCTTGTTTTGCCTGACAGAATAGGTGACAATAACGAGGTAGTTATTTCCTATGAAACAAAGGTTGCTGACTATGATCTTGGCGACCCTGACAGCAATGGAAATTATGCAGTGAAAAATACTGCAGGAATTGACGGATTCCATTCTGACAAGACAGTTTACTATAAACCTGTAAACGAGAAGTCAAAAACAGTTCTTGACATTTCTCAGGACGGAAGCAGTGTTACATATAAGTGGCAGGTAGAGGTCAAGCAGACAAACGGTTCCTTTAGGGGCAAGACTATAAGCGATATAATGAACGCTACGTCAAATGATGGTAAGTCAATAAAGAGCGTTCTTGACACTGATTCCATTATCATGTATGTTCAGAGAAATGGAACAGGAAGCTATGAACCGCTTGACAGTTCAAATTACACTGTAGTATCTAATGCCGACAACACTTCGTTTGAGATAAAGTTCAATGATAGTGAAGAATTTGACAATATAAACCTTGTGCAGATAAAGTATAGCAGTACCATAGATGTAACAGGTCTTGACGAAGGTACTATTATAAATGTAAATAACAAGGCTACTTATAAAGGTGAAACATTTGAGCCTAGTGCAGATAAGACTAAGTTTACTATAGGCGACAGCTCCAAAGCGCCTTATGAAAAGTATGACGCTGCAAGCAGTGTAGCAGGCGACACAGTGCATGATCTTAGCAGCCTGCCTGTTGTTACTGTAAATGGTGTTGAGTATTACAGGTTTGATTGGCGGCTTGATGTCAATAAGGACGGCACTTATGAGTATGAGGAAGATGTCGAGATCGTGGATACTTTGCCATCTGGCATGATCTTATATGAGAATAATGATTATCTGAAATATTCAACTGGCGGCAGTTCTTCAACCAATCAGCTTACGACGACTCCTTGGTATCAGTTTAGATATTCCTATGATAAGGGTACAAATAAGATAAACCTAGTAAAAACCGGATATAGCACTACGTATTGGACGTTCTATTACAGCACTCTTGTAAAGGTTGATGATGTTAAGAATGGTGTTTACAAGAATGGTACTGCAGCGTTCAAAAACACAGTCCAGGATAAAGCTGGAAAATATCCGGAGAGAAGCCAGACGCAGACAGTTAAGGAAAAGAACTTGAAGAAAACTTCTTCTCCGAAGTCCACCGGCTGTGAGATAACTTATACCATTGATGTTAACCCTAAAAAGCTCAAATGCTCAACAAACGGAATGATAACTCTCAACGATGTTATCAAGTGCGGAGGCACAGCTGTAGTTAAGACAAAGGACGCTCAGGGTAACATTCAGACAAAAACGGTAAGCATAAATGGCAATTCCGCTGTTGACATGGATCTGAAGTCTATCAAGGTATTTGACGCAGATACAGGTGCAGAGCTTGCTGTGAGTGATTACAGTTATGTGATATCAGATCCGGAGGCAGTTGACAACACAGTTTCTTGCAGTGCAGATGTTATTACCAACGAAAAGGGCAAGTTTATCGCTAACTTTATTCCAAGTGAAAGTATTGTTGGCGCTAAGGGTACTATTGATCTGACTTTGCCTGAAGGCTACGAAACCGGAAATATAAAGAGTTACTATGTGGCTTATGGCTATATGGACGGCAACAGCTTCAAAGAAGTAAAAGCCTTTGCCAACAAGAGAAGCGAGTGGTTAGATTTTGGCTCAAGCATATCCGTCCCTGTGGAAGAGGTTTCTTCTGAGAAGGCGGGCGGTGTTTTCAGAGTCGAATATGAATACAGGGATAGCAGCGGCTTTTCAAGCACTGAGGTCAGCAATGAAAAAATGCTTTCGGCGGTAAAGTGTTCCGCACTGACAGCAAAGACACAAGATTTTGTAAAGAAACTTGAAATAAACGTTCCAGATCAGCGTCACCTGAAATTAGTTTACGTTTATACAGGAAGTCCTGCAAATGATGAGGACGCTGAGAACGATGGCTATAAAGTCCATGTGTTCAATAATATATCATTTGACACAAACGGCTCTGCTGTAAATGACAGTGAAGATAATGATTCCGAGTTTGAGTTGATAAATCAGTCAAAGGCGTCATCAACAACTGTTGAGCCATTTAAGCTTATGAAGGTAGACAGCGGAGACTATAGTATTATGCTTAAGGCTTCTTTTGAGATCTACAGATACACTAAGCTGGAAAATGGCACATACGATTGGCTCCCGGCAGTAGATTTCAAAGAAAATGCTGCGAAGGACAGAAGATCAGTTATCTGGGGAAATTCGGCGCAGGATAAGGCGCAGACATTCAATGTAAATTCTGACGGGTCATACAACCTTGACCTTGAACCTGCCGCAGGCATCGGAAATACTGAGGGCCATCTTTATAAGCTTATAGAAAAGCAAAGTCCAGAGGGTTATCTTCTTGACGAAACTCCTATATATTTTGCTTTTAAAGTGCGTCCGGCTGTAGTTCCAAGTGAAGTCGGTGAGGACGGATATCAGTTCGTGAAGAACGGAGATATGTTCAGAGTAACAAATCTGCTAAAAGAGTTTAAGATAACTGCAAGCAAGGTTTGGAGCGATGGAAACGGCAATCACTCGGCAGAGAGCGTAAAGTTCCTTCTTGGCTCGTCTACAACTAAGGTTTTAAGCGGTGTTCCAGATGATATTCAGTGGGGCAGTGCTGAGGTAACTCTTAACGAAGCTAACAATTGGAAACATGAGTGGACAAAGCTTCCTGGATATACGAAGGTCGGCAATGATTACAAGCAGCTTTACTACTATATCAAAGAGATCGATCTTGCAACAGGATATGAGGCTGTATACAGTGCAACGGCAATGAGCAAAAACACTGATGTTACAGTTACGAACGTCAAGGGACTTAACATTACGAAGGAATGGCGTGATGAGCTTGGAAACAAGCTTGCTGACAGCGAGCTTCCTGCTGGTATCGACAAGATCGAGGCAGATGTTTATGAGTCCTCTGTTGCACCAAATTCAACTTCAAGAGTGAATGGAGATAACGGAATACCAACAGATTGCAAACTTATAAAAACTGTTTCTCTGGAAAAGTCTAAGAATTGGACGGTAACTCTTGACGGTCTTGACAAGGACAAGTATTACTATGTTCTTGAAAAGAATATACCTGACGGCTTTGGCGTTACGTATACTTATTCAAATAACGGCAGTGCCACGGGCTTTGATACGATCGTCAATACCAAGAACCCGCAGAAGGTAGAAAATATGGATGTTCGCCTGCAAAAGGCATGGTCTGACGGCGATAGCAATACCCATACCAATGATAAGGTAACGTTCAATATCTATAGGTCAACAAATAAGGCTGATGTGCCTGAAAAATATAACAAGTTTACAGGCACAATGGATAAGGGACAGAATGTTAAATTCAAGATCCTTACAAGCAATGGAACAGAAATGGCTCAGAACGGAAGCTTCGCCTCTGAGTATGCCATGTATGGCTCGGCTAAGTTCAGCTTCACCCTTAATAACGCATGGCTCGAAAGGGGCGATATGAAATATTCCGGAGTAAGGCTTATCAATTCGTCTGGCGATGTTCTTGCTGAGTTCTACAGAGATAAGGATGTTTGGGACGGTGACAAAAATCAGAGTGTTGCGTCATGGAGCGCTTCAAGTAAGTATATAAGTGTGTCTGTTGCTGATCTTTATAATTCCAGCAAGTTCACAGTTGACCTCAGCGGTATTACTTCCGATGTTACAGTTGAGCTTACAGCAAAGGTCAATGATGATAGCAGTTGCTCTTATGAGGTAACAGCTAATGATCTTGGCACACCTGAGAAGACGAACGTTACACCTGTTCCTAGTAAAGATGCGACACCTAGCGGTGAAGTATTCTTGTGGAAGCAGATAACGCTCACGGCTGATAACAACTGGTCAAATGCCGTTTCTCTTGAAAAAAATGACATCAAGGGTAGTAAGTATTACTATTGGTTTGAGGAGACAGACGTGAACGGTCAGCCGATAATCACATCGTCATACAAAGCTTACTACAGATACAATGGCTCAGAAAATGAGAATTGCATTGATATGACAAAGAACGGTGATCAGTATGTTCAGGTCTATAACAACTCTGAGGAAACCTTGGGAGAGCTGCCTGAAACAGGCGGCATGGGTGTTATCCCATTCGTGGCAGCAGGCGGAACAGTCACTGTTGCTGCAACATTACTTTTAGTTACAAAGCGTCGCAAAAAAACGCTGTAAATAAACCAATATTAAAGGATAATTAATTATGAAGATGAAGAAATTCGCAGCTCTTGCTGCTGCAACAGTTATGTCAGTTTCAGCTATTGCTGCAACATCAGCATTCGGAGTATTTGCTACTACTGATGCTGGCGTTAATAACATTGTTATCAAGGATTCTGATACAAACAGAGTATATAAGGCTTATCAGATCTTTGATCAGGCATCTGCAACAAATACTATCAAGTGGGGCAAAGGCATTAATGGCGATGCTCTGCTTACCAGCCTGAAAACTGCTGGTCTTAGCACTTATATGTCTCAGTTTGACAGTGCCGAGAGCGCAGTAGACGTTGCAAAGATAATATCAGATGCAGATCATTGGACAAAGGAAGATACTGCAAAGTTTGCAAAAGCCGCTTCTGCCTGCATCATCGACAATAAGTCTGTAACCGCCTATGAAGATAACGGTGAGTACACTATTCCACTTCCAAATGCTGGCTATTATCTCGTTGTCGATGCAACAGAAAATAATGGTGTTGATAAGGCTAACTCAGCTCTTATCCTTAACGTTTCAGGCACAACAAACGTTACTCCAAAGAAGACGAAGCCAACACTTACAAAGCAGATCAAGCACAATGAGAATGACTCATGGGGCGATGTTGGTGACAACGCAATTGGTGACGATGTAGAATTCAAGATCACAACAACTATACCAAGCGATGTATCAGCTTATGACAAGTATACATACACAGTTCGTGACCAGCTCAGCGAGGGTTTTACATTTAATGATAATCTTACATACAAGTACTATGACGCTGACGGTCAGGAGATCACTTCTGTTACAGTAGGTCCTAACACAACAGTTGGCGACGACAGCAGTACGACCGACTATAAGGAGTCTTTCTATGTTACTTTCGATATCAAGGAACTTGTAAAGAACTATCCTACAGTTGCTAAGATCGAAACTTATTATTCTGCTAAGCTCAATGAAAAAGCTAAGGTAGCAGTTACTGCTCCTGACAGCGTGAACAATAACCCTAACACAGCTTACCTGACATATTCAAACAATCCTCAGGACACAACAGGTAAGGAGAAAGGTGAAACACCTAAGGTTACAGTTTATGACTGGACATTCTCACTTGTTGGTAACAAGGTAGACGAAAAGGGCGAGCCTCTTGCAGGTGCTAAGTTCCAGCTTAGAAATGTTCATGGCGATGCTATCAGACTTGTCAAGATAGCTGACAATGTTTACAGACTTGAGATCGGCAGTGAGGCAGGCTCTGTTGATTATATCGAAACAGACGCAACAGGTAAGTTTACTATCAAGGGCATTGATGATCAGACAACTTACAAGCTTGTTGAGACAGAAGCTCCTGCTCAGTATAACAGAGCTGATCCATATGAGTTCAAGTTTGACACAACATATGATCCTGCTAATACACTTCAGTCCATTCGTATGCTCGACGGCACTGATTCAGGCACAAGCGGTTCAACAGTTAAGATCATAAACCAGAAGGGCGGCTCACTTCCAACAACTGGCGGTATCGGTACTCAGATCTTCTACGGTGTAGGCGGAGCTATCGTACTGGGCGCAGGTGTGCTTCTCATTGCTAAGAAGAGAGCTAAGAACGACTAATTTTTGAATTTATTTTTACCTTTGTCCTGCCGATCTCGGTCGGCAGGCATCAGGGAGGACTCCATGAGGAAGAAAAGCGGTAAATCAACTACAATTTTATTGGTCTTGTTATTGCTTGTGGGGCTCTCCGTGATGTTATATCCAACAATAAGCGATTGGTGGAATTCAAAAACGCAAAGCCGTGCGGTGGCGACTTATCAGAAAGCGGCAAATGACCTTTCTGACAAGGAGAATGAAGAGATACTCAGCCGTGCCAGAAAATATAATGAAGAGATAGCAAAGCTTGCCCGACCTTTTGTTGATTATGATAAGGTCAAGGGCTATGAGGATATCCTAGATATCACGGGGACGGGTGTTATGGGCTATATTTCCATTCCGACTATAAGGGTGGAGTTGCCTATTTATCATGGCACAAGTGACGGCGTGTTAAATGTCGCTGTGGGACATCTGCAGGGTTCGAGCCTGCCTGTTGGCGGAGCGGACACTCATTCGGTCATTTCAGCACATAGAGGTCTGCCTTCGGCAAAGCTTTTCAGCGACCTTGATAAGCTTGCAGAGGGCGATGAGTTCACTATAACAGTGTTGAAAGAGGTCTATACATATGAGGTCGAGGCTGTTTATATAGTTCTGCCTAATGAAATGGATAAGCTGAACATTATTCCAGGTGAGGATCATGTTACGTTGACTACCTGTACACCATACGGAGTCAATTCTCACAGGCTTCTTGTTCGTGCAAAGAGAGTTGAAACTGCGGACGATACAAAGAGTGTTTCAAAAATAACGGCAGACGCTGTTCAGCTCGATTCTCTTGTGGTCGTGCCTTTTGTAGCAATACCATTGTTTGTGGTACTGCTGGTGTGGTGGTTTGTGGATTCAAAACGCAAAAAAATCTCTCATGATGAGCTTGTGGCAATGCTGGATAAGCCAGAGAGTGACGATAATGTTGAAAATCTACCTGATAAGGAGAGTAGCAAAGATGAAACTTAAATTTTCTCAGCTTGCAAAGGCTGTTTTGTGTACGGCGGCAATGGCTGTTTCAGCCTTGGGAAGCATGACGATCTCAGCTTCTGCAGCGGATAATATCAATGTGAATATAGTGTGCAAAAATGATACAACGACTGTTAGTAATGCCGAGTGGAGTATATATAAGGTCGGTGAGCGTAAAGAAGCTGACTTTGTCCTTACCGGAGAGTTCAGCGATTATCCTATAGATATGTCTGATTTTACTGACGCTTCAAAAATGCAGGCTGTCGCTGATACGCTCGACAACTACGTAAAAACCGATGGCATAACACCAGTTTCAACAGGCAAGACGGACGCAAACGGTGAAGTAAAGCTTTCTGCTGATTCTGTGGGTCTGTATCTTGTTTCAGGCAAGAGTTTTGAAAACACAACAGCTAAGTTTACACCTTCTCCGTCACTTATCGAGATAGATAAGGATATCGTGGCTGAGGGTCAGATAACAGTTTACACCAAGTTCACATACGAAGAGATCCCAGCAGGGGACAGTGATTATGGTGTAAGAAAGTCGTGGATAGTTCCTGATGGTCAGGAAAAGCTCATACCTGATAATATCAAGGTGGAGATATATCGTGATGGCAAGCTTTTCGATACTGTTACTCTTAACGCTGACAACAATTGGGAGTATTTCTGGAAAGACAATTCTGCGGCTGAGTGGACAGTTAAGGAGATAGATATTCCTGCCAACTACACAGTTGTTACCAAAAACAATGACAAGCTGTTTCTTATAGAGAACACATATAAGTCAGACAGTTCGAGTAATACAGATAGTAGTTCAAGCACACCTGACAGCAGCTCGTCAGGCTCTGATTCATCAAGCTCAACGCCTGACAATATACCACAGACTGGTTCGCTCAACTGGCCGGTGCCTGTACTTATAGGCGGTGGAGTTATCCTTATCGCGGCAGGCTGGAGAGTAAGCAAAAAAGAGAAATAAAGGCGAAACCACATAGGATTGCCTTACAACAGGAGAAAAATAGTGACTAAAAAAAAGCTAGGACTTTTGTTGATAATAATGGGGATAATGCTGATAGCGGCGGCATTATCCCTTAATTATTACAACTATTTTCATGAAAAGCAAAGTAATAAAAGGATGGAGGCTGTGCTGAGTGACCTGAAAACGCAGATCTCAGACAGTGCAGGGGATAGCGACAGCAGTTCACCCTTTGACATTTTTGACGATAGTCGATCCACGGACAGCGAGATAGATGATCCGGATAAGGATATCGTGCTTGACGGCAACTCATATATAGGTTTGATTTCATTCCCGACACTGGGGCAGGAGTTTCCTGTGACTCGTGGCTGGAGCTATGCTGCAATGAATACTGCAGCTTGTCAGTACAGCGGCAGACGTGTAGACAATGATCTTATAATCTGCGCTCACAATTACACAGGCTTTTTTGATAAGCTGGATAAGCTCAGCTCAGGGGACGAGGTCATTTTCACCGATGTTTATGGCAGAGAATTTAACTATACTGTCACAAACAGCGAACTGCTGAGCGGCTGGGATTCGCCATCGCTCATAAAAGGTGGTGGCAGCGACTGGGATCTGACCTTGTTCACCTGCACATGGAGTGGTTACAGCAGAGTGACTGTAAGACTTGTTTATTCATAAATACATCAAAAACGCACAGAGTTCTACACCCTGTGCGTTTTATATTCCTGCGGCATGTCTTATTTTTTTTATATCAAAAGTTTTTAGTTTGTCATCGTATATGCAGTGTCGTCTTGACTTTCTTGGGCGGCGACGTGTATAGTCAATGGCTTCTTCAAGGTCATTTGTTTGAAAAACTGGACGTTTCATTGCTTTGTTGTATACTGTGTATCTCATAAAAATACCTCCCAAATAATTCTTATAATTAATTATAACATTAATTGGTACGTTGGTCAATAGCAATATTGTACAAATTTAACCTATTAATTAGATATACATAAATTAAAACAGAAATCGACTTGTTTAAGAACACTTCACGACATAAGACGACATAATTCTACTTATAAAAATTATAGTGATAGTGGGATATTGTGCAAAAATGAGAATGGTTGGTCAATTTGACGAACGATAAAGTTATAAATTTGTTTTGACAGCGAAAGTTGTAACACAGTTTTCATTGATTGATAATTAATTGAACATTCAAATATGGTATAATACCCTAAAGAATCGGAGAGGAGCGAGGAGTTATGGATAGCTTTGTGCGAAAATATGGAAGATATGTACCCTTTGCTTTAACTATTATCATAATAATTTGCTGTGCTCTTTTTCTGAAAGACCATGAGTTTTCTGAGATACTCAGTTATTGCCCGGACAATTTGTGGCTTGCCGCATTTGTTATTCTGGGGTTTTATGGATTAAAGTCCTTGTCGGTGGTATTCCCGCTTGCGGCTATTTTTGTGTGCGTAGGTGCAATATATCCGTTCTGGGTGGGCATTTTGTTGAACGTAATAGGACTATCGGTTTGTTTTACTGTTCCTTATCTTGTGGGAAGGATATCTGGTGGCGATATCATGCGTGTTATTGAGATGAAATATCCTAAGGCACGGAAGCTTGTAAATTATGGGCATGACAATAATCTGTTCGCCTCCTACATTTCAAGGGCAGTGGTAGTTGTGCCGGGCGACCTTGTTTCAATGATACACGGCGCACTGCGAATGCCTTACAGACCATATCTTCTAGGCTCGATAATGGGAGTGATGCCTGAAATGCTTGTGCAGACATATATTGGAGCACAGTTGAAGCATTTGACAATAAAATCAGTGCTTGTGATGATAGCACTCATAGCCGCAACGCTGGCTTTTTCGCTGATACTTAATAAAAAGGTCAGCAGGAGCGGCAAGCAGATGGACAAGGAAGATTTTTGATATATGTACAAAAAAGCGGACTGATAACAACAGCCCGCTTTTTTATTATTTGTCAAAGCTAGGATTGAAAGCGTAGAAATTTTTGCTGTCAAGCATATCCTGAATAAGTCTTAGTCCTTCGCCGAAGCGCTGATAGTGGACTATCTCACGTTCACGAAGAAACTTGATAGGATCACGGACATCGGGATCGTCAGCAAGCCTGAGAATGTTGTCGTAGGTCAGGCGGGCTTTTTGCTCAGCAGCAAGGTCTTCGTGTATATCAGCAATAGCGTCACCGGTACTTTGGAAGATTTCCGCAGAAAATGGTACACCAGAGGCGGCTATAGGGTAAACGCCTGTAGTGTGGTCAACAAAATAGGTGTCAAAACCACTGTCTTTTATCTCCTTGAGGGAGAGGTCACGGGTCAGCTGATAGATAATAGTGCCGATCATTTCGATGTGGGCAAGTTCTTCTGTGCCGATATCGTTGAGTATTGCCTGCACTTCACGACAGGGGGCTGAGTAACGCTGATTGAGATAGCGAAGCGCTGCACCAAGCTCGCCGTCAGCCCCACCAAGCTGCGAGATAATGACCTTAGCCAAAGCAGGATTAGGGTTAGCGATCTTAACGGGGTATTGCAGCTTTTTTTCATATTGCCACATTAGTCAGCACTCCTTTCCCACGGAAAAGGTGATGTTACCCATTCCCATTTCTTGGACGAATTGTTCTGCGTGATCGTCAATGGTCCGTATTTCTCATTGTATTGAGCAATAAGCTTCTCTTTTTCTGCCTTGTGTCGTGCAAAATATGCCAGACCATCTCTGCAGGTAGGGTGGCTGTCGAGGTAAAGATTAGCCTCTACAAGGGCAAAGCTGCACGCCTGTATCTTTCTAAGAAGCCTCTCCTTTTCACTTAGTATGGGCATTCTTTACAGCCTCCTCTCCTATAAAAGGTTTGTCTATGGACGGGAAGATAGTTCCTCTTGAAAGTCCTACATCTGCCTCATAAGGCTTCTCCCACATCTGAAAAGGCACATATGCCATTGCCAGCGGCGTGTCCTCAGGAAATCTTCCTTTCGGAAAAGGGCAGGCAGGTGTGTTATCCTCTGTGTCGTCAGCAAGTATCCTGCCTAACGACAGGTTGTCAAACATATCCAAATAAGTTCACTCCTTATGTTGTCTGAATCTCATATACCACAGGTTTCGTGTGGCTGTTTTATCATATGCAGCTTATAAGTCAGTGGTGTATGTATGCAGGATATTATAAAAAAACTTGCAAATCGTTCATTGAAAATACACAAAATTAATTTTCTGTGAACGCGCATATTGTTTGTAACAATAAACATAGTTTAAATAACGTTAAATTTGTAAGATTTAATATTGACAAATCGGGCTTCTGCGTGTTATATTAATACTATTGAAAAAAGCATATGCAGTGACATATGTGATCGAAGGAGAGATTATTATGAAAAATGTCAAGAGAATTCTTGCATTAACAGTTTCGGCTGCCCTTGCAGTTTCTTGCTTTGCAGGTTGCGGAAACGGTGCAAAAAAGAACAGCGATACTATCGTTATCGGCTGCAGCGGTCCGCTCACAGGTGACGCTGCACAGTACGGCGTTGCTGTTAAGAATGCTATCGAGCTTGCTGTCAAGGACGTAAATGACGCAGGCGGAATAAACGGAACAAAGCTCTCATACGTTTTCGAGGACGATGAGGCTGACTCAGGCGATAAGGCTGTAAATGCTTATAACGCACTGAAAGACAATGGTATGCAGGTAATGGTCGGAACAGTAACAACAGCTTCTTGCCTCGCAGTTATTGAAAAGACAAAGCAGGATAACATCTTCCAGCTCACACCTTCTGCTTCAGCTCAGGACGTTATCAAGAACGATAACTGTTTCCAGGTTTGCTTTACTGACCCTAACCAGGGTAAAGGTTCTGCCGACTATATCGCAGAAAACAAGCTTGCTACAAAGATAGCTGTAATTTACGACAGCTCTGACGCTTATTCATCAGGTATCTTCAACACATTCAAATCCGAGGCTGAGGCTAAGGGTCTTGATATCGTTGCAGAGCAGTCATTCACAAAGGACAGCAAGACTGACTTCTCAGCTCAGATAAGCGCAGCTAAGAATGCAGGTGCAGACCTCGTGTTCCTGCCTATCTACTATCAGCAGGCTTCACTTATCCTTACACAGTGCAAGTCAGCTAACTACAACCCAACATTCTTTGGTTGCGACGGTCTTGACGGACTTCTTTCTATCAAGAACTTTGATACTTCACTTTGCGAGGGCGTAATGCTCCTTACACCATTTGCTGCCGAAGCTCAGGATCAGGCAACTCAGGACTTCGTTAAGAAGTATAAGGACGCTTACAACGGCGAAACACCTAACCAGTTCGCTGCAGACGCTTATGACGGCGTAATGGTACTTGCAGAACTCATGAAGAAGGAAGGCATCACAGCTGATATGTCTGCTTCTGATATCTGCGATAAGCTCAAAAAGGCTATCTCTGATAAGGACTTCTCATATGACGGACTTACAGGTACAGGCATGAAGTGGGGCGAAGACGGTGCCGTATCTAAGGACCCTAAGGCTGTTATCATCAAGAATGGTGCTTATTCTGCACTGACAGCTGATGACATTGCCGCTTCTACTGCTCAGTAATAGCTGAAATGAAGTGCGTACAAAGAGTACGCTTAATATGAAAAAACCGGCAATTGCGAAAAATTGTCGGTTTTTTTGATTTATTTCATTAAAATGTGTTGCAAAAACTACGGGGTTATGTTATAATTTATTGTATATTGTGTTTATGACAAGGACAGATGTAATATATGTGATTACATCTTGTGCTTTGTCTATTCCAAAAGGAAGGAATGTTTGTATATGGGTTTTCTTAATAACCTCATCAACGGAATAAGCCTCGGCAGTATATACGCAGTTATAGCTTTGGGCTATACGCTTGTATACGGTATTGCCAAAATGCTTAACTTCGCACACGGCGATGTTATTATGGTGGGCGGATATGTTATATTCACCTGCATGACCACATGGGGACTAAACTCTTGGCTTTCCATAGTTCTTGCAGTTATTGCCTGCACACTTCTAGGTATAGTCATCGAAAAGGTGGCGTATAAGCCGCTCAGACAAGCTACTTCGCTTGCGGTGCTTATCACTGCCATAGGCGTCAGCTACTTTTTGCAGAACATCGCACTGCTTATATTCGGTGAAAAGCCTGTAAACTTTACATCAGTTGTAAACGTGCCGAGCATCAAGCTTTTTGACGGACAGATAGTTATTTCCGGAGAAACATCAGTTGCAATAATCGTATCTATACTCATTGTAGTTGGTCTTTCATTGTTCATCAACAAAACCAAGAGCGGACGTGCAATGCTTGCAGTATCTGAGGACAGAGGTGCAGCTCAGCTCATGGGCGTAAACATCAACCGCACTATCTCTCTTACATTCGCTATCGGCTCAGGTCTTGCCGCAATTGCAGGCGCACTGCTTTGCTCAGCTTATCCTACGCTTCAGAACACCACAGGCGCAATGCCTGGTATCAAAGCGTTCGTTGCGGCGGTATTTGGCGGTATCGGCTCAATACCGGGCGCTATGATCGGCGGTATCCTTATCGGTGTTATCGAGATACTTGGACGTGCCTATATCTCACCGCAGCTTGCCGACGCTATCGTTTTTGCTGTTCTTATACTTGTGCTTATCATCAAGCCTACAGGTATCCTCGGCAAGAAGATAAGCGAAAAGGTATAAAAGTCAACTTAAAATTTTCGAGCAGACTTGCTTTGCAGTTCTGTTTTATCTGAAAGGATTGGTTTTTTGTGAAAAAAGAAGGGGCTAGCGCAAAAACAAAGTTTTTTAAGCCGCAGACCAGAAAAAGCTTTATCACATACGCAATGGTGATAGTTGCCTTTGTGGTAATGCAGATACTCAGCAGCGGCGGATATATCTCAAGTATGCTCACAGGACTTCTTGTTCCTCTGTGTGTATACTCTATACTTGCAGTATCCCTTAACCTGACAGTTGGTATACTTGGCGAGCTTAGCTTGGGTCAGGCAGGCTTTATGTGCGTTGGCGCATATACAAGTGCGATATTCTCTATCGTTACTTCTGAAACTATTGAAAATGTGTGGATCAGATTTCCTTTGGCTATCCTTATAGGCGGAATAATTGCCGCAGTGTTCGGCATACTTATAGGAATACCTGTTCTCAGACTTAAAGGTGACTATCTCGCTATCGTTACACTTGCGTTTGGTGAGATCATAAAGAACGTTTTCGCAGCACTATACCTTGGTTATGATTCTAAGGGTGTTCACGTTTCTCTCAAAAGTCTGTCAAACCTTAACCTTGAGCCTGACGGAAAGCTTATACTGAACGGCCCTCAGGGTATCAGCGGCACACCTAACGATTCTACATTCATTATCGGTGCTGTTATGTTGCTTATCACTCTTATCATTGCCTATAACTTTGTATATTCAAGAACGGGAAGAGCAGTAATGGCTATCAGAGATAATGTTATCGCAGCCGAGTCTGTAGGTCTTAACATCACAAAGTATAAGCTTGTTACTTTTGCATTGACTGCATTCCTGGCAGGCTGTGCAGGTGCGCTTTATTCTCATAACTTCTATACGCTCCAGGCTTCTAAGTTCGACTATAACCTGTCTATCCTTATCTTGGTATTCGTTGTTCTGGGCGGTATAGGCAGTATCAGAGGAAGTGTTATCGCAGCTATCGTGCTTGTTCTGCTTCCAGAAATGCTAAGAAGCATAAACAGCTACAGAATGCTTATCTATTCTATCGTCCTTATCGTAATGATGATAATAACCTCAAATGAAAAGACAAAGACCTTTATCAGTGCAAATACTGCTAAGTTCAAGGCTTTGTTCAAGCGTGAAAAAGTAAAGGAGGCTGAGTGATATGGCACTTCTTGAAGTAAAAAACCTCGGCATCTCATTCGGCGGACTCCGCGCAGTTGACGAGTTCAGCATAACAATAGAAAAAGGTCAGCTCTATGGTCTTATTGGGCCGAACGGAGCAGGAAAGACCACTATCTTCAATATGCTCACAGGCGTTTATAAGCCAACAGACGGCACAATCGTTCTTGACGGAAAGAACATCACCGGCAAAAACACTATCGAAATAAACCGTGCAGGCATTGCCCGTACATTCCAGAACATCAGACTTTTTAAGGATATGACGGTGCTTGACAACGTAAAGGTCGCACTTCACAATCATTATAAATACAGCACCTTTACAGGCGTTTTCAGACTTCCAAGATATTTCAAGCTTGAAAAGGCAATGGACGCAAAGGCGCTGGAGCTTCTGAAGGTTTTCGAGCTTGACGATAAGGAGAGTTTGCTTGCTTCTGGACTTCCGTATGGCGATCAGAGAAAGCTTGAGATCGCAAGAGCCCTTGCAACACAGCCGAAGTTGCTGCTTCTTGACGAGCCTGCTGCCGGCATGAATCCAAACGAAACAGCGGAGCTTATGGATACTATCCGCTTTGTAAGAGATAATTTTGATATGACGGTGCTGCTTATCGAGCATGATATGAGCCTTGTTTCAGGTATCTGCGAAAAGCTGTCAGTGCTGAACTTTGGTCAGCTCCTCTGCGAGGGTAAGACAGCGGAAGTGCTTAAAAATCCTGAAGTTATCACCGCATATCTGGGCGAATAAGGGGGTAAGTAAAATGGCAATGTTGGAAATCAATGATCTGCACGTCAATTATGGCATGATAGCCGCTTTGAAAGGTATCTCCTTTGAGGTAAACGAGGGCGAGGTCATTTCCCTTATCGGCGCAAACGGAGCAGGAAAGACCACCACTCTGCACACCCTTACAGGTCTTATCTCTGCAAAATCGGGTTCTATCAAATTCAACGGCGTGGAGCTTACAAAAACTCCTGCACACAAGATCGTGGAAATGGGTATAGCACACGTTCCTGAGGGAAGAAGAATATTCCAAAACCTCACAGTGCTTGATAACCTTAAGCTTGGAGCATTTACAAGAAAAGACAAGGAGAATATACCGAAGGATATTCAGGATATATACGAGCGTTTCCCTAGACTTGCAGAAAGAAAAAATCAGATAGCAGGTACTCTTTCAGGCGGTGAGCAGCAGATGCTGGCAATGGGCAGGGCGCTCATGTCAAGACCTAAGATAGTTGTAATGGACGAGCCGTCAATGGGTCTGTCACCGATCCTTGTGTCAACCATATTTAAGATAATCGAGGATATCAGAAAGAGCGGCACAACTGTACTGCTTGTTGAGCAGAACGCAAAGAAAGCCCTTGCTATCTCAGACAGAGCTTATGTTCTTGAAACGGGCAAGATAGTTCTGTCAGGCAAGGCGTCTGATCTTATCAATGATGAGTCGGTCAAGAAAGCATATTTAGGTGAATAGGAGTTGAGCTTTATGGCAAGGATCATAACCATTGCAAGGGGCATCGGCAGCGGCGGAAGAACTGTAGGAAAAATGCTGTCAGAGGATATGGGTATAAAATATTATGATAAGGAGCTTATAAAGCTTGCAAGCGACGAAAGCGGCATAAATGAACGCTTTTTCGGGCTTGTTGATGAAAAACTGAAAGGTTCTTTTCTGAGAAAGGGCGGAGTTTACAAGGGTGAGCTTCTTGACCCTGATGATCACGACTTTACTTCTGACAGAAATCTTTTCAATTATCAGGCGAAGATAATAAAGCAGCTTGCAGACAGAGAGCCTGCGGTAATAGTTGGCAGATGTGCTGACTATATCCTCCGTGACAGAAAAGACGTGCTTAAGGTTTTCATATATTCTGATATGGAAACTGCGGTCAAGAATATCGTCGATCTGTATGGTGTTTCTGTAAAAGAGGCTGTCAAGATAATCGAAAAGACAGACAAGGAGAGAAGCGATTATTATCGTCACTACACAGGCAGGGATTGGACAAATGCGAAAAACTACAATCTGTGTCTTGATACCAGCGACATGAGCTATGACAAGTGCGTTGATATCATTGAGGGATATATAAAGCTTCTTGAAGAGTAAGGCATAAAAATAAAGCCGCATTGCTTTTTTTGCAGTGCGGCTTTTGTGATATATGAAATCAGTTAAATTTTTCTGAAATAGTCCTTGCGGCAAATACTCCTGATGCAGAAGCCTGCGACAGAGAGTGCGTAACGCCTGAGCCGTCGCCAAGGACGTAAAGACCTTTGACAGCAGTTTCAAGGTTCTCGTCAACGTCAACTCTTGAATTGTAGAACTTGACCTCAACGCCGTAAAGAAGCGTGTCGATATTCGCCATACCGGGAGCTATCTTATCCAGAGCGTATATCATTTCGATAATATCGTCAAGCTGTCGCTTTGGGATAACAAGGCTCAGGTCGCCCGGAGTAGCTTTGAGAGTAGGGTTAAGGAACGTCTGACCAAAGCGGTGTTCATTTGTACGTCTGCCTGCAACAAGGTCACCGAAACGCTGAACAAGCACTCCACCGCCAAGCATATTAGACAGCCTTGCGATAGACTCACCGTATGCGTTTGAGTCCTTGAAAGGCTCAGAGAATGTGTTGGATACCAGCAGAGCGAAGTTTGTGTTCTCAGTTCTCAGTGCAGGGTTAGCATAGCTGTGTCCGTTTACTGTGATGATGCCGTTTGTATTCTCGGTAACCACCTCACCGTATGGGTTCATGCAGAATGTTCTTACAAGGTCGCCGTATTTCTTTGTGCGGTAAACTATCTTGCTTTCGTATACCTTGCTTGTGATATGCTCAAAAACAGCCGCAGGTATCTCAACACGAACGCCGATATCAACTCTGTTTGAACGCCTTTTGATACCAAAGTTGTCGCATATCTCAGATATCCATTTTGAACCGCTTCTGCCTGCCGCAACAACAGCGTTTGAGCAGTGATACTCGTCCTTGTCTGTGATAACAGTGAAGTCATTCTCCTTGCCTGTTATACCCTGAACACTTTCATAAAATTTTATGTCTATCTTGTCCTTGACAAAGTCATAGATGTTCTGGAGTATCTGCATATTTCTGTCAGTGCCAAGGTGTCTTACCTGAGCGTCAAGGAGGTGGAGGTCATATTTCAGAGCCATTGCCTTGATGTCGGAAGAAGTTGTGGAGTAAAGCTTAGCGTCCTGACCGCCCATTTCAAGGTTTATCTTGTCAACATACTGCATAAGCTCGATAGCCTTTTCCTTGCCGGTAAATGTGTAAAGGTCACCGCCGAAATTGTTTGTGATGTTATATTTGCCGTCCGACATTCCGCCTGCACCGCCGAAGCCGTGCATAATGGAGCATACCTTGCAGTGAATGCAGGACTTAATTTTTTTGCCATCTATAGGACACTTACGCTTGCTGACAGGTCCGCCCTGATCAATAATGCAAACTTTTATGTTTTTGTCAAGCTTGACAAATTCGTATGCCATGAATACGCCGGCTGCACCTGCACCGACAACAACTACGTCATAATTCTGAGCCATAACTATTTCCTTTCAAATCAAAATCCAATTTATTTTTATCCATAAAACGGGCGGCCGCACCTTTGCAGAAGATAGCCTGAAAGGAGATAACCGCCATATTTTTTCTATTTTATATCAAATACGATAGTAGCCAATGTGAAGAATATCAGTGTTGAGCAAGTGTCAACGATAGTGGTGATAAGCGGGGCAGCCATGATAGCAGGGTCAAGATGAAGCTTCTTGGCAGCCATTGGGAGCATACAGGCGATGAGCTTTGAAAGCACAACAGTTGCCATGATAGCCATACTTACCGTGAACGCAAGCTTGTAGCAATCCACAGATGTGTCACCGTGATACACCAGAACTATTCTTATAGCATTGACTATAGCAAGGATAACGCTGCAAAGAAGCGCGACTCTGAACTCTTTCCACATGACCTTGAAAAAGTCTTTCATTCTTATCTCTCCAAGCGCCATGCCTCTTATAACCAGGGTCGAGGTCTGAGAGCCACAGTTTCCGCCTGTGCCACTAAGCATTGACAGGAAAGATACCAAAACAGGGACAGCCGCAAAAGCAGACTGATATTTGTTTACGATAGCACCCGTAAGGGTAGCCGACAGCATAAGTATCAGCAGCCATGCTATTCTGTTTTTCGCATGAGTGAAAACAGAGGTCTTGAAATATGAATCGTCACTCGGTGCGACCGCAGCCATTTTCGAGAAGTCCTCAGTGGTCTCCTCCTCGATAACGTCCATAGCGTCGTCGAATGTAACGATACCAACCATGCGGTTTTCTCTGTCAACAACAGGCAGAGAAAGAAAGTCATATTTTGAGAACATGGAAGCAACATACTCTTTATCCTCAAGGGTATCAACGGAAATAACGTTGTCCTCCATTATGTCCTCTATTTTATCGTTATCATCAGCAGTTACGATATCAAGCAGTGAAAGCACGCCCACGAGCTTTCTGTTCTCAGTGACATAAAGTGTATTTACAGTTTCCTTGACCATACCAACGTGTCTTATCCAATCCAGTGCTTCCTTGGCGGTGTAGCTTCTGTGAAGATAAACGTACTCGGTGGTCATAATAGAGCCTGCACTGTCTTTAGGATATTTGAGTATCTGATTTATCTGCTTTCTCGTTTCAGCGTCAGCAGACTTGATTATCCTTGCAACAACATTTGCAGGCATTTCCTCGATAATATCTACCGTATCATCAAGATAAAGGTCGTCAACGATCTCCTGAAGCTCCTTATCCGTAAAGGCATTGATAAGCATCATTTGTGTATCGCTGTCCATATAAGCGAAAACGTCAGCCGCAACGTCCTTATTCAAAAGACGGAACAGCAACGGAAGCTCGTATTTCTCGACCTCGTGATCGTCATAAAACTGTTGCAAAAGAGCAGCCACGTCGGCTTCGTTCATATCCATAAATATTTCACGGATAGCCTTGTAGTTTCTGCTTTTGAGCAACTCCAATACTGTGTTAAACATAATGTTTCCCCCTAACAGCAGCGGTAATAAGCACAACAGTACAAATAATTGTACTTATACCAACTCTGTACAAATATAAGGATCTACCAAAACACAGATCGTCCTATTCAATTAAAATTGATATTTAGATCACAAAAAGGCTGCCACAAACGGGCGAGCCGCTCTGCAATCGAGGGGCGATCGTATTCTGACTGGCGTCGTCCATTTGTACACACTCCTTAAAAATCATGATTTATGCACGTTTTTACTATTCGCACACATAATATTATTATACGCTTACCTTGTTTTTTTGTCAAGAAATTGTTTAATTTAATTTTATGAACGTGCTGTAAATTTGCGAAGTATAATGAATTGCTTTTGACCTCTTGCCAAATGGGGAGAAATAGGGTATAATTATTATATGGATCGAATAATAAACCGAAAGGAATTGATAAAATGAGCGAAATAAGAGATGAAAGCTTGTGGGAAAGCGGTAAAAGAAAGATAGAATGGGTAAGACAGAATATGTCATTGCTCAGAAGCGTTGAGGAAGATTTCAAGAGCGATCAGCCTTTTAAGGGGCTGAAAGTTGCACTTTCTATCCACCTTGAAGCTAAGACCGCTTATCTTTGCAAAGTCCTTGCAGCAGGCGGTGCTGAAATGTACATCACAGGAAGCAATCCGCTGTCTACTCAGGACGATGTTGCGGCAGGTCTTGTGCATGACGGTCTGAATGTCTTTGCATGGCACGGTGCAACTGACGAGGAGTATCACAGACATATATCCGAGGTAGTTAAGGTAGGTCCAAACATTATTATAGATGACGGCGGCGACCTTGTAAACCTTATCCACAATGAATACCCTGAGCTGATACCGAACGTTATCGGTGGTTGTGAGGAAACTACTACGGGCATTATCCGTCTTATTGCAATGAACAAGGACGGTCAGCTCAAATTCCCTATGATGCTTGTAAACAATGCAAAGTGCAAGTATCTTTTTGATAACAGATACGGCACAGGTCAGTCTGTATGGGACGGAATAAACAGAACAACTAACCTTATCGTTGCAGGCAAGAACGTTGTTGTTGCAGGCTACGGCTGGTGTGGCAAGGGCGTTGCAATGAGAGCAAAGGGTCTTGGTGCAAGCGTTATCGTCTGCGAAGTCGACCCTATAAAGGCTATGGAGGCTGTTATGGACGGCTTCAAGGTAATGAAAATGGTTGACGCCGCTAAGGTGGGCGACTTCTTTGTTACTGTAACAGGCTGTAAGGACGTTATTACTGAGAAAGCTTTCATGAACATGAAAGATGGTGCTATACTCTGTAACGCAGGTCACTTTGATTGCGAGGTAGATGTGGCTGGACTTAAAAAGCTGTCTGTTGAAAGCAAGCTTGCAAGAAACAATATTGACGGTTATAAGCTTCCAAACGGTAATTGGTTGTATGTTATCGGCGAGGGCAGACTTGTAAACCTTGCCGCAGGCGACGGTCACCCTGCCGAGATAATGGATATGTCCTTTGCTATCCAAGCCCTTTCTGCGGCTTATCTTGTTAAAAACAAAGACAAGCTTACAGACAAGATAGTTTATGTTCCTGATGAGATAGACAAGGAAGTTGCAAACAGAAAGCTTAGATTTTGGGAGCTTGAGATAGATAAGCTTACACCTGAGCAGGAAAAATATCTTAACAGCTGGCAGGTATAAAGCATCATATTAGTACAATAAAACGGACAGCTTTGGCTGTCCGCTTTTTGTATCTTGAAATTGCCATAAATTAATTTTGTCATCATGGTTTTAAATCGCTGATTTCTGTACATTTTAATATTAGGGCAACACCGCACAAGGACCGCCTAACGGCTTTGTACGCAATCTGCTTGCAGATTTTCCGTCATATTATCCAAAAACTCCTTGACTAACGCAAGTTAGCCTGCGTCGTTTTTAGACAATCTGACAAAAAATCTGACTGCGCATCTTACGCACAATCCTTGTGTGGTGTTGCCCTAGGCGATAAAAAACAGGGCGGTGAGAATGTGGCGGCAAAGATGTATAAGATACTTACGCTTTTTTCAGTGGGTGCAATATGCTACGGCTTTATGGAAATACTTAACAGGGGATATTCTCATATCACAATGGGGGTGCTTGGGGGAGCTTCAATGCTGGTTATCCATATCATGAATGGCGAGCGCAGGCAAGGAGTGAGTCTGCTGTCTGTGCTTGCAGTGTCGGCGGCATTTATCACTGCCATAGAATTTCTTGCAGGGGAGTATCTCAACCGCTATCTCGGCATGGGCATATGGAGCTATGAGGAAGTGCCGCTGAATTTTGACGGACAGATATGCCTGCCATTTGCTTTTGTGTGGTTTGGGTTGTCCTATATTGGTGTGCTTGCGGATAATTTTATACGCAGACATATTTTCAAGGAATACCCTGTCATTGTTAAACGAGGAAAAGAAAAAATACCTGCGGCGGTTGGATAAGAGTGCAATTATTTGTACTGCTCAGTATGTAAAAATATAATTAACTGGCGACCTCAGTTCGCCCCTACGCAAAAATTGTAAATATAGGGGACGGCGACACGCTTACATTCGCCCGTCATTCACCAACGCATATAAAAACAAATGGACTGTCTATCTATATGATAAGCAGTCCGTATTTTTGTACATATCAATCTTTTGTGTACCACTTTTTCAGCACTTCTTCGCCAAGCTTGCCATAAACTGTGAAGTCACGGTTTTTCTTGGCTTCCTCTATTGGCGGCAGGATAGCTTTCCAATCCCACCAAAAGTAACCGCAGAACCAATCCAGATTCCAAGTTGCTTCCATTGCAGTGTCGTAGAAATCTGCCTGCTCCTGCTCGTCAAGTGGCTTGTCAAGTCTATCATGGAAATCCCAAGGGTACTGCGTGCAGCCCTCCTCATTTCGCACGCCTATCTCAGCGAACATTATAGGCTTGTTGAAATGCTTGTGAGCCTTTTCAAGGGAGCCGACAACTTCGCTCCAGCGACTGAGCATATGCTCCTTGCTTCTGCTCACACCGTCTGTAACAGGGTAGTAGCCTGAGATGCCAATGATATCCACGTCGCTGAGCCAATCGAAACGCTGTTCGTCGCCGTGATTGATGTTGTGCATAACGATACCACTGTAGACCTCTCTCACCTGTGCGATAAGCTTTCTGCATCTGTCGGACTGCTTGTCCATTCCTGCCATTTCACAGCCTGTGCAGAGCATTTCACAGCCGAGCTTTTCTGCAAGCTTTGCATAGTGGAGCATAAAAGCTGTGTATGACTTGAACCACTTGTCCCAATATTCAGGGTTCTCAGGCGGAAAGTCTATCCTTGCACGCCATGAATGGTCAAGGCAATCAACCATAGGCTTAAGACAGACCTTAAGTCCCAGTGACTTTGCTTTTTTTATAGCGAAGGCAATGTCCTCGTCAGATTGTGTTCTCTCATAATCACTGAAAACTCTTGTGCTTGCAAAGCTCTCCTGCAATGCGTTTACAGGGATACATATCCAGTTTAAGCCGTTTGAAGCAAGCCTTTCCATTGATTTTTCTGCCGCTTCCGTCTGAAAATCACCTCTCTTGGAGAAAAATCCCCAAGTATATCCTTTGCAGAAAATATCTTTATTCATGTATCAAAAACCTCTCTTTTTCGTAAATGTCCTGATAGAAAAACCACAGGTAAGTTCAAGCCTGTTCACCTTTTTAAGCTTCTCCACCGCCTCGGCAGATGTTTTGTAGTAATACGGAGTCATTGTAAAAAGATTGAAAATATCCTCCTGACTTTCAAGCACCACAGGATATTCAAAAATCATCTCCTCTGACTCGTCAAATTTATTAAGTCCATATACATTGGGCTTGTTTTCGTAAGGCTTCTCATAAAGCACTTCTTTAAGCTCAAACAGATGTCTTGGGGACGGAGAAACTACCACAAGCTTTCCGCCGTCTTTCAGTACCCTTGCGTATTCGTCATTTGAAACAGGTGCAAATGTACATACGATAAGGTCTGCAAATTTGTCTATAAACGGAAGCTGAAATGACGATGCCACTGCAAATTCGCAATTTGTGATATTTTCGCAATGTATCCTCGTCATGCAGTGGGCAACTGCCGCCTTTGATATGTCAATGCCGTAAAACTTCGCCTTTGGCAGTGCCTTGGCATAGTTCACAGTGTAAAAGCCCTCACCGCAGCCACTGTCTATAATGTAAGGCTGTTTCACATTTTCAAGCAGACCGCCCATTACCTCAGCCGTTTTCTTCGCAAGCGGCAGATAATAGTCACGGTCAAGGAAATCCGTTCTCGCCTTTACCATTTCAGCATTATCCCCTGCGTTCTTAGGGTTTCTGCCCTTTGTGGTAAGCAGATTTACATATGCTTTTCTCGCAATATCAAAGCTGTGACCGTTCTGACAGTGCCATACGTTGTCAAGCTTTCTAAGCCGTTTTTTGCATATCGGACAAACATACATATAAATCACCCTGAACATTATAGCATTTCCCTCTGCTTTTAGCAATGGATATTTTATTAATAAAAAAGTGCTTGACAATCGTCGGGTTATGCTTTATAATATCAATATATGCAAAATGCGGTGACGGAATTATCCGAAACAGTGTCGGTAAAGAGAAAAGGCGGTGGGTGAAAGCCTTTGCGGCAAGTTCGGTGGCTAACCTGAGCGGTGCTGAAAACAGCAACGTATGCTCTGCGTTAAAGGGCTTCGAGTGGTCGGGCGATGAGTTCGGCAATTTGGGTGGTAACACGGAACTGTCGGTTTCGTCCCATGTTTAGGGACGAGCCGTTTTTTATTTTGCGAATAATTTCATTTGGAAGGATCTGAATTTATGGAATGGACAGGACTTAACGAACTGCGTGAATCTTATCTGAAATTTTTTGAGAGCAAGGGTTGTTTGAGACACAAGAGCTACCCTCTCGTACCTCAGAACGATAACAGCCTGCTGCTTATCGTTGCAGGTATGGCACCTCTGAAGCCTTACTTCACAGGTCAGGAAACACCTCCGAGAACAAGAATGACAACTTGTCAGAAGTGTATCAGAACAGGCGATATCGAAAACGTTGGTAAGACAGCAAGACATGGCACATATTTTGAAATGCTTGGTAACTTCTCATTCGGTGATTACTTCAAGAAGGAAGCCATTTCATGGGCTTGGGAGTATGTTACACAGGTACTCAAACTGCCAAAGGACAGACTTTATATCTCTGTTTATGAGGACGATGACGAGGCTGAAAAGATATGGCATGAGGACGCTGGCGTTCCAATGGATCATATCGTAAGAATGGGCAAGGAAGACAACTTCTGGGAGGCTGGAACAGACGGCCCTTGCGGTCCATGTTCAGAGATCTATTTCGACAGAGGAGAGAAATATGGCTGTGGCAAGCCTGATTGTAAGGTCGGCTGCGACTGCGACAGATACATGGAGTTCTGGAACCTTGTGTTCACACAGTTTGAAAGACACGAGGACGGCACTTATACTCCACTTAAGCAGAAAAATATCGACACAGGTATGGGTCTTGAAAGGCTTGCTTCTATCATGCAGGACGTTGACTCTATCTTTGACGTTGACACAGTAAAGGCTATCAGAGATCATGTTTGTAAGATAGCAGGCTGTGAGTACGGCAAGGAGTACAAAAAGGACGTTTCTATCAGAGTTATCACAGACCATATCCGTTCTGTAACATTCATGGCGTCAGACGGAATTTTGCCGTCAAATGAGGGCAGAGGATACGTTATGAGACGTTTGCTCAGAAGAGCCGTTCGTCACGGAAAGCTTCTCGGCATAAACGGACTTTTCCTCAAAGACCTTGTAAAAACTGTTGTTGACTGCAACAAGTGTGAGTATAACGAGCTTGAAGAAAAGTATGACTATATCGTAAAGGTGCTCACAACTGAGGAGCAGAACTTTAATGCCACTATCGACAGAGGTATGAAGATACTTGACGATCTTATCGCACAGATGCAGAAAGACGGCAAGACGGAGCTTGACGGTGAGAGTTGCTTCAAGCTTTCCGACACATACGGTTTCCCTATCGACCTTACAAGAGAGATCCTTGAAGAAAAGGGCATGACCTGTGATGAGGAGGGCTTTGCTGAGTGCTATGCAAAGCAGAGAGAAACAGCCAAGAACGCTCACGCTGCAACAAAGTATATGGGTGCAGACGAAACTGTTTTCCATAAGATAGACAAGGATTTCCACACAGAGTTCATCGGCTATGACAAGCTCGAGGGCGACAGCGAGATATCATTCATCACAACTGATGATGAGCTTATCGAAAACGCAAAGGCTGGCGATGAAGTATATATCGTATCTTCACAGACGCCATTCTATGCAGAGAGCGGCGGACAGGTGGGCGATATCGGTACTATCGCTACAGAAAGCGGTAAGTGCAGAGTCGTTGACACACAGAAGGTCGTTGCAGGAAAGTTCGCTCATAAGGCGGTTGTTGAAGAGGGCGAGATAGCTGTAGGTCAGAAGGCTCACTTCACTGTTGACAGAAAGACACGTTATGCTGTTATGAGAAACCATAGCTGCGCACATCTGCTTCAGGCTGCACTGAGAAAAGTTCTCGGTGAACACGTTCATCAGGCAGGTCAGCTCGTTGACGCTCACAGACTTAGATTTGACTTCTCTCACTTCAACGCAATGACAGCAGAGGAGAAGCTCAAGGTTGAAGCACTTGTAAACAAGTATATCCTTGAAGCTCTTGATATAAAAATGGAAGAAATGCCTATCGCAGAAGCTCAGAAGCTTGGCGCTATGGCTCTGTTCGGTGAGAAATACGGCGAAACTGTAAGGGTAGTAACAATGGGTGACGGTGACGAAACAGCTTCTATCGAGTTCTGTGGCGGTACACATCTTGACAATACTTCAAGAATAGGTCTGTTCAAGATAATCTCCGAAAGCTCTGTAGCTTCAGGCGTAAGACGTATCGAAGCCGTAACAGGCAGAGGCGTTCTTGAACTTGTTGAGGAAAGAGCCGCAACTATCCAGCAGGCGGCTGAAAGCCTTAAGCTTGCAAATCCACTGGACATCGTAAAGAGATGCCACACTATCATGCAGGAAGTCAAGGATCTTGAAAAGGAAAGAGACGCTTTGCAGGCTGAGATAACAAATCTCAAAACAAAGTCACTGTTCGATAATCCGTATGAGGTCAACGGCGTTAAGGTAGTTACTGCAATGCTCACAAATACAAGACCTGATATGCTCAGAAAAATGGGCGACGAGCTTAAAGCAAGAGAAGCTGACGCAGTTGCAGTTGTTGCAGGCGTTGACGGTGAAAAGGCAAACCTTGTTGTAGTTTGTGGCAAGAACGCTGTTGCAATGGGTGCACACGCAGGCAAGATAGCAGGCAAGGTAGCAGCACTCACAGGCGGTAAGGGCGGCGGACGTCCTGACTCTGCTATGGCTGGTATCGGCGACAGATTCAAGATCGACGAGGCACTTGACAAGGTAAACGAAATAGTTGGCGAATTTGTAAAATAATATGGGCAAAGGCTGTGCAAAATGCTGTGCAGCCTACCCCTTTTTTGAAAGGCGGAGAGATAAATGGAAGATTGTCTTTTTTGTAAAATTATTTCCGGGGAAATACCCTCAAAGAAAATATACGAGGACGAGCTGACATACGTTTTTGAGGACATTGCTCCTACAGCTCCGATTCATTATCTTGTTATCCCTAAGCAGCATATTTCAAAGCTTGACGAGATAACACCTGAAAACAGTGCAGTTATCGCACATATCTATGAAGTTATCGCAAAGCTTGCCAAAGACCTCGACCTTAAGGACGGTTTCAGAGTTGTTTCCAACTGCGGCGAGCAGGCAGGACAGAGCGTTTTCCACATTCATTTTCATCTTCTTGCAGGCAGACCACTTGCTTGGCCAGCCGGTTAAAGAAATCAAACGGGCGGGTAAATTTCTTATCCGCCCTTAGTTTTAAGGGGGACGGCGGCAGTGGTGAGAAAAAGCTGTTATATCGGCTTTTCGTATTTTGCAGGACTTTTTCTCTGTACCATTGGCTGGGGCAGAAACAACGCAGTTTTTACACTTGCGTCAGCGTGTGTAGCCATTACAGCCTTTGCGCTTTTTAAGAGATACCGAAAGCATATAGCTCTCTGCTTTGTTTCTTTCCTGATAGCGGTGGGAGTCAATACCGCTTATACTCACATTTTCTATGATAAACTGACAGCTTTAGACGGAAAGACCGTCACAGTTAAAGGCGAGATAATCGACATAAGCTATATAGGCTCTGACACCTGTCGGCTAAGTGTCAATGGTACCGTTGGGGGAGTAAAAGGCAGGCTGACCTTTTATGCAGATGACATTGAATATGATTACTATGACAATATCGTGGCGACAGTAAAGGTCAGCAGGATAAAAGACAGCATCAATTTCAAATCAGAGCAGTATGACCGGCCTAAAGGCGTTTTTCTCCAAGGCTCGACCGCTGAAAGCATAGAAGTTACAGGCTGCGGAAACACCATTTTACGCAGTATAATGCACTATCGTGACAAGATGTTCATGTTGATAAACGATATCATAGGCGGAGATGAGGGCGGTTTTGCCGCTGCAATGCTCTGCGGAGATAAAACTGAGCTTTCAAAGCAAACGAAGCTCACGGTCTATCGTAGTGGCATAGGTCATATATTTTCCGTGTCGGGAACTCATGTGGTCATAATAAGTGCCATGATAGGCTGGCTCATGCAGAAACTAAGCAAGGATAAGCGTGTGATATTTGCCGTCCAAACTGTGGTAATGTGGGCATTTGCGGTCTTTGCAGGATTTTCAGTATCCGTTGTGAGGGCGGCTTTTATGCTGACCTTGGTCACTGCCGCACCGCTCCTTTACCGCAGACCAGACCCAGCAAATACTCTCTGCCTTTGCGCTGTTGTTATACTCACTCTTTCGCCCTATGCAGCAGCGGACTGCTCGTTTCTGCTGTCATTCACAGCAACATTTGTGATAGGCACGGTCTGCCCGAAAGCAGCGGCACTTGTAAAGGACAAAGGCATTTTGTACAGCCTTGAACGGCAGGCAGTAAATGCGGTGACGATACTTCTTTGTACAATGCCTGTTCAGCTTATATTTTTCAGCGAGATATCTCTTGTTGCACCACTGTCAAATATCCTGCTGGTGCCTGTCTGTACCCTTGCTCTGGGTCTGACAGTAATAACTGCGGTAACAGGCGGTGCGGCAATAATAGCCTATCCTGTGCTGACGGTGGTAAAGTATCTTCTGGAAGTCGTTCTGTTTCTTGCTGAGCTGTTTTCAAAATTCAGCTTTGCCTATCTTCCTCGTGGAGTAAGACCACTTGGCATTGTAATGCTCGTTACCTGCCTTGTACCTGTGGCGGTCATGTTTCTGAGAAAGTCAGTAAAGCTTGGGGCTTTTTGCACTGTTCTAATGCTTGTATGTTGGACAGCGGTGTATAATTATTCTCTTGCTTTTGGAGGCTCGGTAAAGATAGTTGTAATGCCAAAAGGAAACGCAGTGCAGGCTGTGCTGTATGATAAAACAAAAGGTATGGTTTTCGATATGGGCAGTAAGGGCAAGCTCAACAGCGGTATGGAAAGCTTTTTGGAGCTTTACGGCATAAAAGAGCTAAAAGGCGCATTTATAGAAAGCGAACAGTATTACACTATAACGAAATATAACGAGCAGATGACTATACGACCTGACAGATTTTATATAAATGGCGAGCCTGATAATGACAGCGAACTGCCGTTCATGACAGGCGCACAGCTTGATTGGAACGGTGTTAAGATAGAAGCACTGGAGGGCGGCTATAAAATTACCACCGAGGGCTGTGTGGTCACTATAGAAAAAGGTTCTGTCACCATAAACGGCAGGAACCTTGACACAACAGATGAAGAATACCCATTGATGATAGATATGAAAAATTCGCAGATAAGGAGGACGGAATATGGCTTTGCTTACGGCTTCGGCTCTTGGTAAAACGATAAGAGAGAATGATATCGACAGCCTTTATTATTTTTACGGACATGATACAGCGGCACTTGAAAGCTTTACAAAAAGGCTTGTGAACAAGCTTTGCCCTGCTGACGCTCAGGTCATGAACTTTCATAAGCTTGACGGCAAAAATCTTGATTTTCCAATGCTTACAGACGCTTGCGAAGCTCTGCCTTTTATGGCTGAACGTGTGGTGGTGACTATAAACGACCTTAATATAGACGCAGTGACTAAGGATGATCTGGACGACCTGAAAAAGATCCTAGGCTCTCTTGGCGAAACCACCACAGTGATAATCTATGCCACAGGAGTTGACCTTTTCAAGAACAAAAAGTATCTTACAGACAAAAACAAGCGCTTTGCAGATTTCTGCGAAAAGCATGGCACTGTCTGCAACTTTGAATACAAAAGGGCTTCCGACCTTGGAAAGTCTATATCCACCTATCTTGCCAAAAGCGGCTGTACCATAACAAAAAGCAACGCAGAGTATCTTGCAAACCTCTGTTTGTGCGACACTGCATTTATCAGCAAGGAGCTTGAAAAGCTTTCGGCTTATGCAGAGGGCAGGGAGGTAACAAGAGAGGATATCGACTTGCTTTGTATCAGGCGTATCGAGTCGGACGGATATTCTCTTGCAATAAATATCCTCAGAGGCAATGCGGCAATGGTCTTCACACGTTTGCGTGAACTCGATGTGCAGAATTATGAACCATATGCTATAATAGGAATAATCGGCTTTTCCCTTGCGGATATCTATAGGGCGAAGCTTGCACGTTCCTCTGGCAGGAGCGTTGCAGACGTGGCCAAAGATTTTTCCTATGCGAAAAACAGAGAGTTTGCAGTAAAAAACGCCTATTCCGAGTGCGGAAATATCTCGGCGGAGCGTATAAGAAAAACGCTTGAGATTCTTTCTGAAACCGACCTTATGCTCAAAACAAGGTCACGGGGAAAAGACGGAGATATGCTCACCATCGAGCAGGGGCTTGCAAGGTCAATGGCGTTAAGGTGTTAGTAAATGGAAAAACTTAAAATATCAAGGGCAATAATCGTTGAGGGAAAATATGATAAGATAAAGCTTTCGTCCATAGTTGACGGTGTTATAATCGTCACTAACGGCTTTCGTATCTATAAAGACCCTGACAAGGCAGCGCTTATAAGATACTATGCTCAGCATGGCGGAATAGCAATTCTTACAGACTCTGACACAGCAGGCTTTCGCATAAGAGGGCATATAAAGGGTATCGTCCCCAAAGGCGATATCGTGAACGTGTATGTTCCTGAGATATTCGGCAAAGAAAAGCGCAAGACAGAGCCGTCAAAAGAGGGCTTGTTAGGGGTCGAGGGCGTTCCTGCGGATATTATCAGGGAAGCATTTGAAAAAGCAGGCATTATAGGCGAAAAGGTCGCAGACAGAGAACTTATGACCAAGCTTGACTTTTATGAGCTAGGTCTAAGCGGCAGACCTGACAGCAGCAGGCTCAGACAGCTTGTGTGCGAAAAGCTGTCGCTGCCCAAAAAGCTCACTGCAAATGCACTGCTTGAAGTGGTGAACACAATGCTAGATAAAGAAAGCTTGCAAGCACTCATAGAGGAATTGACCTCAGAAAACAATAAAGACAAGGAGAATAGCGTTGGTTAGTCTTGAATTTTTATATTTCTTTCTTCCTGTTTTTATGGGAGTATACACTTTGTCAGGGGTGCGTTTCAGAAAAGCCGTGTTCCTGCTTGGAACAGTTGTGCTGTGTCTGTGGGTGTCCACATGGGGGATAATACCAATGGCGGTGTGTGCTGTTGTATCATACTTTTGCGGCAGGCTTATCCACCGCTTCGCAGACAAAAAAGGACTTAAAAGGCTATGGCTCATATTATCGGTGATAGTAAATATGGCAGTGCTTCTTGTATTCATAAGAAGCGGTCACAGCAGCTATGACGTGACGTCTATATTCACAGGCAAAGGCGCAATGCTAAAGCTTTTCCCTGTGTGGGGAGCGGGCGTTTTCACTCTCCATGGCATCTCCTACTGCATGGATATCTATAGGAAAGAAATAGAGCCTGAGAAGAATTTTCTTTTGGTATCTCAATATATATGCTTTTTCCCATGCTTTAGCTGTGGACCGATACTCAGATTTTCGGATATGAGCGAACAGCTTAGAAAACCTGTCATAACCTCTGGAAAGCTTGCAGAGGGCATAAAGCTTATGCTTATAGGCTTTGCGGAGAAGCTTTTTCTGTCGGATCCTATGTATGAGATGTGGCAGCACATAAGGGGAGTAAGTGCAGATTCGCTCTCCGCCGCTTGTGCATGGCTTGGGATAATAGCTTTCTCCTTTGCGTTCTACTATGAGCTTAGAGCTTATTCGCATATTGCACAGGGTATTGGTTCAATGCTCGGCTTTGAACTTCCTGATAACTTTGATCTGCCGTTTATGTCAGCAGGCTTCAATGAGCTTATAAAACGATTTGCCTGCACCTTTTATAGTTGGGTGAGAGATTATTTCTACAGACCTATATGTAGAAATAAAGACAGCGTTTGCCTTTGGGCATTGATACTGTCTGTGCTTGCAGGCTCGGTTTGGTATGGCTACGGCAGACACACAATGCTGTGGGTAGCGTTTATTTGTGTTATGCTTGGCATAGAATATCTCTTGAAAAATATTCTTGCGGCTGTGCCGACATGGGTAAGATGTGCGGTGATGAATGTTCTGTTTCTTATAGGTCTGCCGTTTCTTGCGATAGACAGCCTGCCTTCAGCCTGCGGATATGTTGCCGCAATGCTCGGCGGGGGAAGCTTTGCAGGAGATGTTCTTGCATCGTATGTGATAAAAACAGGAGTTGTGATGTATCTTATCTGCGGCTTTTTTGCAACAGGTATCGGCAGATATCTCAAACGCAGGACAATGCAGCTCAATACTAATATAGTTTACATAATCGAGCCAATGCTCACTATAGGATTTCTGCTTATCAGTACAGCGTTTCTTGTGGGCGGAGGTAATTCGTCTATGAATTTATTCGTGAGATAAAATGGGAGGAGTGAACATTAATGAAAAAGGCTGCTGATTATATCGCAGTAAGCGCATTTTTTGTAATAGTCATAATGTTTGCGGCATATACTCTCGTGATGGGCAGACATGGATCTGAAAGTGAAAAGGCAGACAGTTCAGATATAAGACATAACGTTCAGAACTATGTTAGCAGTAATTTTCCTCTAAGCTCAAATTGGAAGTCGCTCAGAACGACCATGTTTGTGATGACTGGTAAGAAAAATTTTGATAATATCTATATCCTTAAAAATCGTCTTGTAGAGATCACAGATTTTGATAAGGACAGGCTTGATAAAAACATCTCGCAGATAAATGAATTTTCAGAAAACACAGATACACCTGTATATGTTATGTTAGCTCCGACTGCCGCAGGTATCTATTCTGCTAAGCTGCCTGCTTATACTTCAAACACAGACCAGCGTGAAATGATAGATAATATCTATTATGACCTAGACAGCAGGATAGACACCATAGATACGTTTTTTCCTATGTATTCTGCAAGAAATAATTACGTTTACTATCGTACAGATAGAAAGTGGACTTCCTTCGGGGCGTATTTTGCCTATGCAGACGGCATAAAAGAGCTGGGTTTTGAGCCGGTCGTTCTGTCCAATTACGATCAAGAATATACCTCAAATTCTTATTATGGGGGACTTTACAGTGAACTTTGCTATAACAGCATAGGCGCAGACAGAGTGAACATCTTCCGTTCTAAGTATAAGACTACTGTGGATTCTGTGGAGCTTTACAGAGGAGAGCAGGTGCTTACCTCAAAATCTGTTTATTTTAGATCTGCACTGAAAACAGCAGATAAAACGGCTATCTTCCTGCAAGGTGACAACTTTACTAAGGCAACGGTCAAGACAACTGCAGAGGACGCACCAAAGCTTCTTATCATCAAAGGAAGCTATGCCAATACCCTTGTGCCGTTTCTTACCCCACACTACAGCGAGATAACCTTGGTAGACCCTGACAAGCTCAAAGAGGAAGGCAAGACCCTTTCTGACGTGGCAGATACGAGTGCATATGACCAGATATTATTTATGTATGACTGCGATCAGTTTGCAGATGAAACAAATTTTGACCTGCTCAAATAATATGGGCTATGTACTTGAAAAAATGGAGCAGGTGTGATATAATAAAGAAAATGCCGTACAAGGAATGTGCGGCATAATGTATGTCTGAATATTTGAGAGGGTGTTTGATGTGAGTGAGCAAAAAAACAGACTTGATCTTATTGATCTTAATGACTATCCCGTATCTTGGTGGCTGAAACTTCTTGACCTCGGTCATAAGATAGTTCAGGATCCTGCCGCCTATAGCGAGGCTTGCAAGGGCAAGATAATGGGTACTCTTTTCTATGAGCCGTCAACAAGAACGCAGATGTCTTTCCAGACCGCTATGCTGCGTCTTGGTGGAACGATAATAGGCTTTGACAATCCTGCCACTTCTTCCGTTGCAAAGGGAGAGAATATCAAGGATACCACAAAGATAGTTTCCGGCTATGCCGATATCATGGTAATGCGTCACCCTACCGCTGGATCGGTAAAGGCTGCGGCACTCACTGCTGATTGCCCTGTTATCAACGCAGGCGACGGTGGACACCTCCACCCAACACAGACACTTACAGACCTGCTTACACTTAGAGAAGAAAAGGGCAGACTTGATAACCTGACCATAGGCTTCTGCGGCGACCTTAAAAACGGCAGAACAGTCCATTCCCTTATTAAAGCAATGGTATGTTTTCCAAACAATAAGTTCATATTAGTTTCAACTTCTGAGCTTGCTTTGCCTGTGTATGTAAAGGATATCCTTGAAGCGGCAGGCATGGAGTACAAAGAAGTTACCGACCTTGAAGAGGTTATCGGTGAGCTTGACGTGCTATATATGACAAGAATACAGAAAGAGCGTTTTGCTTCTGAGGAGGAGTATCAGTCTCAGAGCGGAAATTACATACTCGATACAAGAAAGCTTTCAATGGGAAAGCCTGACCTTATAGTGCTTCACCCTCTGCCAAGAGTCGATGAGATAGCTATCGAGGTGGACGACGACCCGAGAGCAATGTATTTCAAACAGGCAAAATACGGTATGTATATCAGAATGGCACTTATACTTACAGTTATAAACGGCGATGGTGCTTCGCAGCCGCTTATGAAGGGCAGAGTGCATAAGCACATTGATTGTTCAAATCCTAACTGTATCACTCACCATGAAAAGTATCTGCCACATTGGTTCAAGGGCGACGGCACAACGCTTGTTTGCGAATATTGTGACGAGAGAACATTGGTGGAATAAAATAAGAGCTTAATGGGGTAAACAAAGGCTGTGTCAGTCTTTGCTTACCCTTTTTTATTGTGCAGATAGCGTATATTAATAGCCTTGTGATATGCAAAATCGTTAAAAGTAACGATTTTCTTACAATATGGTAACAAACAGTCTTGAAATAATGTTGAGCGTGTGGTATAATTAAAATGGATAAATTTTTTACAGGAGCTTTGATCTAATGAATACACTTTCAGATGAGGAGTTTGAACAGATCTACGGACGAAAGCTTGTCAGAAGGGTGAAAAAGAAAAAAATATACTGGAACAGAATTATTATTGCATTGATAATACTTATCGGCATTGTGACTGGTCTGGTAAAGCTGACAGCCTTGGTAGTATCAAAGATCAAAGGAGACGACACGCAAAAAACAAACAAGGTATTGAATAATACATCTTCTGTCGCTGTGAAGGAGGACGCTTCTTCTGCTGAGGATAAAAAAGACGTGCCTGCGAAGTATTCAAATATGGACTTTACAGTGTGTGTTGACGCAGGCCACGGTGATTATGACGGCGGCACAACTGACGCCTCAGGAACAAGATATGAAAAAGACGATAACTTAAAGGTCGCACTTGAGGTGCAGAAATATCTTGAAAAATACGGCGTCAATGTGGTGATGATAAGAGATGATGACTCTTTCCTTGAGCTTGACGAAAGATGTGCAAAGGCAAATAACGCCAAGGCTGATATGTATGTTTCACTTCACCGGAACAGCTATGACGGTGATATTTCGGGCGTTGAGGTTTGGGTGAACAATTCTGAGCCTGAATATGACACAAAGCTTGCACAGAATATACTTGATGATCTTGAAAAGGTAGGTATATCTGAAAATAGAGGAGTACAGTATGGCTACGTTGGCAATTCCGGTGTAAACTATTACATAAATGCCGACACTGTTATGCCAAGCTGTCTTGTGGAGCTTGGATTTATAACCGAGGATATCGACAATAAGCTTTTTGACGAACATCTTACCGAGTATGGACAAGCTATTGCTGATGGTATAGTTCAGACAGCTATTGATGTTGGTCTTGTTGATGAAAGTGGCAAAAGACTTATGTCTGAGCAGCTTATCTCACCTGAGAAGCCTGTGAACAATAAGGATTCTTCATCTGCGGCTGACGCTATGACAACGCCGATGGAGACGGATTCTTCTGCTGACGTTTATAATACTCAGGAAAACGAGTGGTATTGATAACAAAAAAATAAAAGCGAACACAGTTCGTTTCTGCTAATGCAGAGAAACCGTGTTCGCCTTTTTGTTGCTAAAGCTCTTTTCTAATGAGTTTGAATTTCTCAAATTCTTTCGTCAGGTCTGCCAGAACGTTTTCAAGACCTTTTTCAGAGTATTCTTCGTGATATTCTGCCACAAAGTCTGTTACCTCCGTGACGCACTTTGTGCCGTACCATACTCTGACATAAAGCTCTTTTTCATCGCCGAGAATAGGGTCTATGCGGTAGCTGAAATTGGTGTAATTGCTGCCAGACCAGGTGTTTTTTTCTTCAAAATAGTGAAATGTGGGTATATCAAAATAACCATGGAGCATTGTATATTTTCCTTTCAAAAATCATTCGTTTATGATATTATAGCATATCACTGTTCCTTTTTCAAGCATTTAGTCTAATTCTTAATTAAATTAACCTAAAAAACGTTTACAATTTTGTTAGGAATGTATATTGGAGAATTGTTCAAAATATGTTACAATTAATAATGGTATGACTATTTCAGCGGTATGCTGTCGCAGAAAGGATAAGATCTATGAGCATTACAATAAAAGATGTTGCCAAGGAAGCCGGTGTTTCAGTGGCGACAGTGTCAAGGGTTCTCAACGGAAGCTGTAACGTATCAGATGAGTCAACAAAAAAAGTCAATGAAACTATTGCAAGGCTCAACTATTCTCCGAATTTTCTGGGAAGAAATCTTAGAAAGTGCGAAACGAATGTTATTCTTGTAATTATGCCGACCTCTGAACATTCTCTTTATTCAAAGATAGTCATGGGTATGCAGGATTATGCAGGACAAGTTGGTTACGATATCATAACTGCAGTTTCCTATTCAACCTCGACCGCTGAAACAAGGCAGATGAATATGCTTTTTAACAGAACTGTTGACGGTGTTATCCTTCTTGGCACTCAGTATGACGCAGATTCACTTAATAAGCTCGCAGAGAATTATAACGTTGCTCTGTGTTGTGAGGGCGTGGAGGGCGCAAATGTGCTTACTGTCGCTGTTGACGATGAACAGGCTGCGTTTGACGCTGTCGCTGCTCTTATCAAAAAGGGTCATAAAAGGATAGGCTTTATCGGAACGAACTCTTCGGCTATCTCCTCCACTGCAAGAGAGAACGGCTATATAAGAGCATTAAAAGAATATGGCATAGCAATAAAGAATGAATATATCTATAAAGAGTCCTATGACTATGACTGCGGAGGCAGAGCGTTTGAATATTTCAATGCACTTGCTGAGAAGCCTACGGCGATTTTCGCTGTGTCAGACTTGCTTGCTATCTCTGCAATGCACAAGGCAATAGATATGGGCATTGATGTGGGCAAAGATGTCGCCATAATGGGATTTGACAATATATCCATGTGTGAGTGGATAATCCCTACGCTTTCAACGGTTGAACAGCCTTGCTCAAAAATGGGCGAGCTTGTTGTGGCAAAGCTTATTGAGAACATGAATAAGACTACTAAGGATAATCATTATTATACTGTTGACCACAGGATAATTTTAAGAGAGTCCACAGGCGACTAATTACTTTCGTAAAAATAGATAGGGGAGAAATAAGGCAGTTTTTCCGTAAAAACTGCCTATTTTCTGTAAGAAAGGATTTTTTAGGGCATGGAGAAATTTACAAAAATACTTGAAACGATAGATGGCTATGTCTGGGGCATACCGCTTATCGTACTCATTATGGCAGTGGGAATATTCCTCACCTTTAGGCTAAGGCTTCTTCAAATATTCCACCTGCCAAAGGCTTTGAAATTTATGTTTCAGAACGAAAATGGCGGCAAAGGCGAGATATCGAGCTTTGCAGCACTTTGCACCGCACTATCCGCAACCATAGGTACGGGAAATATCGTCGGTGTTGCAACAGCCATTGGTGTGCTTTCAGGCGGACCTGGAGCGCTCCTCTGGATGTGGATAGCTGCTCTCCTTGGTATGGCAACAAAATTTTCCGAGGGCTTTCTTGCTATCAAATACCGACGTATGGACGCTGACGGACACGTTTGCGGCGGACCATTCTATTACATAGAATACGGCATGGGTAAGAAGTGGAAGTGGCTTGCAAAGGTATTTGCGTTCTTTGGCGCTTGCGTTGGTCTTTTTGGTATCGGTACTTTCTCTCAGGTGAATGGTATCTCATCGGCAGTTCAGGCTTTCTTTGATCCTAAAAAGGAACATACAGTGAATATTTTTGGTACTGACTATACATGGGCTGTTATAATCTCTGGACTTTTGATAACTATTTTTGCCGCACTTGTTATTATCGGAGGCATAAAGAGGATCTCAAGTGTTTCTCAGGTAGTTGTGCCTTTTATGGCGGTCGTTTATATAGTTGCTTGTCTTTCACTTATTGTTATAAACATTCAGAGGCTCCCTCACGCTGTTGCCCTTATTTTTGAACAGGCATTCAGCTTCAAGGCTGTTGCAGGCGGATCTCTTCCTACAATGTTCATTGCTATACAAAAGGGTGTTGCCAGAGGAATTTTCTCAAATGAGTCAGGTCTTGGTTCGGCACCTATCGCAGCCGCAGCCGCTCAGACAAAAGAGCCGGTAAGACAAGGTCTTGTTTCTATGTGTGGCACATTTATCGACACTATCATTGTTTGTACTATGACAGGTCTTGCTATCGTAATGATGGGAAGCTACGAGGCTATCAACCCAGTAACAGGCAAGCCTTTTGAGGGCGTTGAGGTCACAAATCACGCTTTCCAGAACGGCTTCTCGTTCCTGCCGTCAATGATACCTGCATTTATTCTTATGGTTTGTCTTGTGTTCTTTGCTTTCACAACTATCCTTGGCTGGAACTATTACGGTGAAAGGTGTATGGAATATCTTTTTAACAGCAACATGAAGGTGGTCATGGTCTACAGATATCTCTATATCCTCGCTGTATTTATCGGACCATATATGACGGTTTCTGCCGTTTGGACGATCGCTGATATCTTCAATGGACTTATGGCACTGCCAAACCTTATAGCGTTGCTTGCTCTCAGCGGTGTTATCAGTAAGGATACAAGGCGTTATGTGGCGAAGTATTCCAGAGCAAAACGAATCAATAAGCTGGTAAGAGCGTAGATATCGTATTTTATATGAAGCGGAAACGGCTGAATGTGGTTTCCGCTTTTTTTTATGCTGTGGGCTTAATCACCAAAAAAATGAATGGTTATTTGTTGAAATCACCAAAAGTATTTAAAAGAATGTAACAGTGGTTGTAACTTTGTTGACAACGATTACATTCAGTGATATAATAGCTTTGTAAGAATCAAGGAAACGTTTTCTAATGAAAACGATCTGTTACGGAGGTTATATATAATGAAAAATTCCAAGCGTGTTATTGTCGGTGCAATGGCTCTCTTGTCAGCAGTGAGCGTAGCTTCATGCGGCAGCTCATCAGGCGGCGATTCAAGCAGCTCTTATGTTGATAAGGTAAAGGTAGCAAGCACCGACGATATTGCTACTATCCCTGATGGTTCGGAAAAGGAGTTGGAGTGGCTTTCTTATTTTGACATAAACCCAACTAAGAAAGAGCCGGAAAAGAGAACCGACCTTACTCTTTTTGAGGAAAAGGGCGGTAAGATCAAGTATTCTCAGACATCATCAATGAACAAGTATGATAAGCTCGCAGCAAGACTTATGTCTAACAATCCACCGGATATGTTCTGGTATGAGCAGTCTATGACATTCCCTGCAAACTGTATCAAGGAAATGTTCCAGCCTGTTGATGATATCGTTGATTTCGACAGTGCTATGTGGAGCGATGTCAAGGACGTTGCAGAGCAGTTCACTCTCAACGGCAAGCACTTTGTTGCACCTATCAACTTCCTGCCAGGTTCTGTTATCACATATGATAAGTCTATGATAGACGCTGCTGGTCTTGATGATCCATATGAGCTTTATCAGAACGGCGAGTGGGATTGGAACGCATGGTATGACATGATGTCAGAATATGTTGAGGGCGCTGCTGCTGACGAGGAGAGATACGGCATAAACGGTTGGTTCGCACCATTTATCTTCCAGTCAACAGGCAAGACTCTTATCACATATGACGCTGATAAGGACGAGTATGTTTCAAATCTTAATGACGCTGACTTTGTAAGAGCATCTGATATGCTTTATGATATTGCAAAGAATGGTATGTACTATCCTGATTGGGTAGGACAGGCAGGCGACGCATTCAAGAAGAATATCCTCTTCTATGCAATGGGTCCATGGGCTTCTACCGGTACACATTCACCAAAGGACGGCGACAATTGGGGCGTAGTTCCAATGCCAAAGGATCCTAACTCTGATAAGCTTTATACAACTATCGACATGAATGCGTATATGTGGGTAAAGGGTTCGACAAAGAATGACGCTATGAAGTGCTGGCTCGAGTGTGCAAAGATAGTTTATACTCAGGATACATATAAGGATATCGAGAAGGAGAAGTTCTTTGTAAACAATCCTAACTGGACAGAAGATATGTATAACGTAGCTTACGTTGACCTTGTTACAGACAAGTTCACTAAGATATTTGACCCTGGTTATGGCATCTCCACAACTCTGTCAGATAATGACGCTGCAACAAATGATACTAAGGAAGCTGTTATTCCTTATCTGTATACTTCAGTTATGAAGACAGATGAGAATGGCTCACAGTATACGTGGACACAGCTCAAAGAGCAGTATAAGGGTACGGTTGATTCAGAACTTAAAACTCTCAACGAGCAGTATCACGCATATTTGGAAAAGAATAAGTAATATAACTTGCCATATAAAGACGGACGGAATTTATTTCGCCCGTCTTTTTTTGTTGTAATGTCAGAAAAAATGTGATATAATCAGAGAGTACATTAAGATTTAATTAAGAATTATGTTGAGCTGTTTTTAAAGAATGTGGCTTATAATAATAAACGTAAAAGAAAGGATCGTGCCGATATGGAGATAAAGGAGCCTGTAATCCTTGTTGTAGATGATGATAAAGATATAGTGGGAGCTATCGCAAAACTGCTTGAAATGGAGGGCTATAAGGTAATAAAGGCCTATGACGGTCTTGAGGCTTTGGAGAAGCTCACTGAGAACAGCATACAGCTTATACTCATTGACGTCATGATGCCTAAGCTGGACGGACTTTCTACAATGATGAAAATAAGGGCAACAGAGAATATCCCTATACTTGTGCTTTCCGCTAAATCTGAGGATACAGATAAGGTGCTTGGGCTTTCAATGGGCGCTGACGATTACATAACAAAGCCTTATAACCCTATGGAGCTTGTGGCAAGGGTAAGAAGCAACCTGAGAAGATATATGCAGCTTGGCGCTATCGACACGGCAAACAAAACGGATATTATAGAAATAGGCGGTCTGGAGCTTGACACTAAGGCAAAAAGCTTAAAGGTTGACGGAGAACCTGTCAAGCTCACCGCCACGGAGCTTAAAATTCTTGAGCTTCTTATGAAAAACGCAGGCAGGATATTTTCTGCCGAGGAGATCTATTCAAAGGTATGGAACGAGGACGCATATGCCGTTGAAAACACGGTAATGGTACATATTCGTCACATCAGAGAGAAAATAGAAATAAACCCTAGAGAGCCGAAATACTTGAAGGTGGTGTGGGGAATTGGCTACAAAATCGAGAAAATTTGAGCAGGCAGAATGGTTTAAGATATTCTCAGCTAAAAAGATGAGAATTATAGCATTTGTGCTTGCCTGCGTTATTGCAGGCGGTTTTTGCTTGTCTTTGGTGCTTTATGCTAACAGCCATGCCGACAGCAGCAGTAAGTCTTATCTTAAATCAGAAAGCTATAAGCTGGCTTCCAATGAAATGTATGAGGAACTGTGCGTTACAGCTTCGGCTTATCTCAGATATGTTGATGAGGATCGGAATTACACCCAGTCTAGACACTTGCTCAATGACTATCTGAATTATCTTGATTACAACCGCTATAAATACAAAAAAACAGAAGACGGTATCCAGCTTATTGATAGTCAGTTTGATTACTATGTGGGGATTACTCAAAATGGCGAAACAAGATATCTGTCAAATATAAAAGATATAGAAAATTATGACAGTGAAACGGATAAGATAAAAGCTTTTAAATCATCACACAAAAACTATATACTCCGCCGTGATAACGAGGTAATGAGCGACAGAACTTCATCAGGACAGATAGTTGACTACTATTACAATACAGCGGAGTATCAGGATAACGTGACAGAAGAGTTTTATGCCGACAATCTTGTGCCCGTAGGAGGAAGTTATTATGATAACTACGGCAGATATTTTTACAATTACGGCAATTATGATCCAATAGCTTTCTATAATGTAGACTCAAGATATAATGTTATTAAAGGTCTTGATTTGAAAAACGGTCTGAAATGTTCCGACAGGCTTGAAGATGAAGAAATTAGTGACAATTATGACACTGATGACGGCAATGTATACTATGACTATGACAACGGCAGATATTATTATGAGGATGATTATGGAAACACATGGGCAAAATGTGAAAACCTCTATGACCTGCCTGATTACAAAGCGACAGACAATGACGATTCAGGTATAACGGTATTCTTTGCGCCGAAAGCTGAAAAGCTTACGGCCATGGAAAAGGAATACACCGAGGCTTTGAATGATATGTATCGTGCAAAGCTTTTTGTGATCGTTTTTGGCGTTATTGAATTTATGCTTGTGTGCTATCTGCTCCTGATCTGTGCATATAATGCAGAGCCTGAGAGCGTTGAACGTTGGAAGCAAGGCAATTTTCTAAAAAAAGTGCCTACGGAAGTTTACCTTATCCTAATGGTATTGGCTATCACATTTGCTTTTGTATTTGGCGCCTGCTGGAATTATTATGTGAGCATTACAAAAAATATTTTTGATAATGCTTTGGCTAATTCCGTTTTCAGAAATATCCTTGCTGTAGCATTGTTTGCATTGGCATATTTTGCAGGCTTCGGCTCGCTTATGGAGTTTGTTGGCAAGATAAAGACAAGAAGCATATTCAAAGAAAGCCTTATTTGCAGATCATGTAAGTTCCTATGGCCCAAGTACAAGGAAACATCACTGTATCACTATTTTCATGGACTTCCGCTTGGAGTGAAACTATCCATAAGAACGATAGCCATAGGCGTTATACTGTTTTTGGAATCCGCTTATTATTCCAGTGCAGATGTTGAGCCGTTCTTGCTTGTTGTGGCTTTGATACTGATGGTGTTAGATATTCGTGACTTCTCACAGCTTTCAAAGCTCAGCAAACAGATAGACAGCCTTGGAGAAGAAAAGCCTTATGAGGGCAAGATAAGAAAAACTTCGCCGGTGTATGCTGAATCTGAAAAACTCAACTCAGTTCAGGATAAGGTGAGAGAGTCGGTGGAGCAGCAGATACAGTCTGAGCGTTTGAAAATAGAGCTTGTGACAAACGTTTCACACGACCTGAAAACACCGCTGACTTCCATTATCAGCTATATCGACCTGCTTAAGAAAATGGATCTTGACGATGAAGCTTCGAGCTATGTGAAGATACTTGATAAAAAGGCGCAGAAGCTCAAAGGCATTGTGTCTGACGTTTTCAGCATAGCAAAAGCCACAAGCGGCGTTGATGTAAACCTAACAAAGCTTGATTTTGTGATGCTGTTAAATCAGTGCATCGCAGACGCAGAGGACAAGATAGCTGACAGTGGCAAGATAGTAAAGATAAACATAAATGCCGACAGCGCAATGGTAATGGGCGACGGCGACAAGCTTTACAGAGTGTTCCAAAACATTGTTGACAACGCTCTGAATTACTCTATGGACGGCACAAGGATATTCCTTGATGTGTACAAAAAAGCGGACAGAATAGTATTTGCCGAGAAGAACATTTCGGCAACGCCGATAAACTTCACGGAAGAAGAGATACTTGAAAGATTTGTGCGAGGGGATAAGTCACGAACAGACGGTGGAAGCGGTTTGGGATTATCCATATCAAAGAGCTTCACGGAAGCCTGCGGTGGTATCTTCAATATCGAAATAGACGGAGATATGTTCAAGGCGATAGTCGAAATGCCGATAATTCAGGAGGATACGGTAGAAAAAACCGATGACAAAACGGAATAGCGTAAATAATAAAACGGTGGAGAATGACAAACACTCTCCACCGTTTTTACATATACGCAATTACTATGCGTGAGATAAAATATCTGCGTTATTTTATCCCCTTTACCTTATACCCAGCGTCCGTCACCGCCTTAGAAAGCACCTCGTCAGCCACGTCCTTGTCAAGTGTGATGTAAGCGCACTTGTCCTCAAGGGAAACATCTGCTGTAACGCCGTCTATCGCATTAAGCACCTTCGTTACTGTGCCTGTGCAGTGTGAACACATCATGCCGTCGATCTTCATTACCTTTTTCATTTTTCCGTCCTCCGTTTTAGTATTTATTTCAGCCTTTGCGGCTTTGTTTTCTCTGACACTTTTAAAAAGATTGAGCCTTAACGCATTGGTCACAACGCAAACTGAGCTTAAACTCATTGCCGCTGCACCGAACATAGGATTGAGCTTCCAGCCAAGCAAGCCGTAGAATACTCCTGCCGCCAGCGGAATACCAAGCGAGTTGTAAATAAGCGCCCAGAAAAGGTTTTCCTTGATGTTCTTCATAACGCTCCTACTGAGCTTGACAGCCGTAACAGCATCATTCAGATCGCTTTTCATTAGCACGATATCAGCCGACTCGATAGCAATATCCTGTCCTGCACCGATAGCTATTCCAACATCTGCCGTTGTAAGGGCAGGTGCGTCATTTATTCCGTCGCCTATCATGGCTACCTTTTTGCCCTGCTCCTGCAATTCTTTGATTATTGTAGCCTTGTCCTCAGGCATAAGCTGTGATCTTACCTGTGAAATGCCAAGCTTTTTCTGTATTGCTCTAGCTGTTTTCTCGTTGTCCCCTGTGAGCATTACAGTTTCAATGCCTGCCTTTTTGAAGCCCTCTATAGCCTCTGCACTTGTCTCTTTTATCTTGTCTGCAATGAACAGAATGCCTGCAAGCTTGTTGTCAATCGCTGCATAAAGTGGTATCTCACCATTGTCAGCGTGAGCATGAGCCGTCTCCTCAACCATCGATATGTCAACTCCGCTGTTATCCATAAGCCGCTTGTTACCGATAAGAACGTTTCTGCCCTCAACAACAGCCGATATACCACCGCCTGCTGTTTCTGTGTAGCTTTCAGCAGGGGAGAGTTCAATGCCATTTGTCTTGCAGTGGCCTGTAACGGCCTTTGCAAGTGGGTGTGATGAACCGCTTTCTGCCGAGCCACAAAGCTTTTTAAGCTCTGAAACATCAAAATCACCAAACGCTTGCGCTGAAATAAGCTCAGGCTTGCCTTCAGTGCAAGTTCCTGTTTTGTCAAGAACAACAGTGTCAATGCTGTGAGCAGTTTCAAGGCTTTCAGCGGATTTTATTAGGATACCGAACTGTGCCGCTTTACCTGTTCCTACCATTATTGCAGTGGGCGTTGCAAGTCCCAATGAGCATGGGCAGGATATAACAAGTACTGATATCGCCATGTTAAGAGCAAATGCGAAGCTATAGCCAAGTAGCAACCATACTACCAGTGAAATAAGAGCTATCGTTATAACTATAGGCACGAACACAGCGCTTATCTTGTCTGCAAGCCTTGCTACAGGCGCTTTTGAAGCGGAAGCGTCCTCAACGAGTGCGATTATCTGTGAAAGTGTTGAGTCTTTAGCTTGCTTCTCACACCTTACCTTAGCAAAACCACCAGCCGATACGCTTGCACTCATAACTCTGTCACCCACTGCCTTGTCTACAGGTATGCTTTCGCCTGTGAGTGCAGATTGGTCAACAGTGCAGTTCCCATCAATAAGAACTCCGTCACATGGCACAGACCAGCCAGCTTTGAGCAGGAATACATCTCCCACCATTACGTTTTCCGCAGGAACTTCCACTTCCTCGCTGTCACGGATAACAACTGCCGTCTTAGGCGCAAGGTTCACAAGCTTGTTCACAGCATTAGCCGTCTTGTCTTTTGAGCGAGCCTCAAGATATTTTCCCACAGTGATAAGTGTGAGTATCATTCCGCATGACTCATAATATAGATTCATCATATACTCATGTGCCGAGCCAAGGTCGCCCCTGCCCATAAAGTAAGCCATTCTGTAAGTGCCGTAAACACTGTATATGAATGAAGCAGCCGCACCAAGAGCTATAAGGCTGTCCATGTTAGGGGAGCGGTGGATAAGATTTTTGAAGCCGTTTGAAAAATAGTGAAAGTTTATTGCAATGATAGGCACTGTGAGCAAAAGCTGAGTGAGTGCGTATATCATCATGTTTTTGTGCCCTGCAAAAATAGGGGGGATAGGTATGTTCGCCATGTGTCCCATGCAAATATAGAACAGCGGTATCAAAAAGCCCACAGACCACCATAGGCGTTTCTTCATCTTTTTACTTTCGTCCTGAGCCGCCGCAACAGGTGATGCAGTTTTGTTTTCTTTGTCGCCTATCTCGCTTGCTCCATATCCTGCACTTTCAACAGCATTTATGACCGACTGAGCGTTAGTTACGCCCTCGTCAAGATCTACCGTCATTTTGTTTGCAAGCAAGTTCACGTTTACGTCCATTACGCCATTTACCTTACTCACAGCCTTTTCCACATGAGCCTGACACGCCGCACAACTCATGCCAGTTACATTGAATTTTAACTTTTTCATAGATATTTGCCTTTCTATTTAAGCTTTTTCATAAGCTCTAATACTTCATCGACAACTTCAATGTTGCCGCTTTGTATCTCCTCTGTCATACAGGTCTTCATATGTTCCTGCAAAATAAGATAGCCGAAGCTTTGCATTGCACTTTCAACAGCTGCAACCTGAATGAGTATATCTCCGCAGTAGCGGTTATCGTCAAGCATTTTGATAATGCCGTTTATTTGTCCCGAAACTCTGCTTAGCCTATTCTTTAGCTGTTTTATTTCCTTATCATCACGGGGAGTGTGCTTGTGCCTGCAAGTATCACAGCAGCCGCATGACAGTTCTTTATCATTTCTGTTGTCCATGTTTTTTGCCTCCTTACTATATCAAATACCCATACGGGGTATCTTTTGCTGCATATATATTATATACCCCTTATGGGTATTTGTCAACCATTTTTTATATTTTTTGCAGAAAGCAAAAAAATATCCGCCTTCCCCAAAGGAAAGCGGATATCAATTATTCAGTTAGTAGCCGTAATACCCAGTGTCATAGCTGTAGTTGTAAGCATTTTCTTCCTGATACTGCTTGATAGCTTCGTCAATGTTTTTACAACTGCCGTAAACTATATATTGAATGAATGCAGAGTTTGCGGCAAAGTCCGGATTAAGCACGTCCATGCTATAGATGACTTCGTTTGTGAAATAGCCGTCAGCAGGTATTCTAAGCTGCTGGATATCATATTTCATATAGTCAAAAGCATTGAGGAGCAGATTTGCGATCTCTCCATCAGTAAGGTCTGTGTTTATCTCAGGAAGGACTTTGTTCAGAAGCTTGTCAAGCTGAACAAGATTGAGCTTCTTGGATTCGGTTATGATCTCTGAGATAACACGTCTTTGACGTTCGGTACGCTCATAGTCGGAATTTCCTACATATCTAAGCCTTGCAAACGCAAGTGCCTGATTTCCGTTAAGATGAAGCTTTACCTTATCCTCATCACTCTTGCCCGCAAATATGTCGTCGCTTATATAGTCAGTGCCTTTCTTATTTTTAAGGTATTTATTCTGTTCAGCCATCGGCTTCTTCATGCCCTCGGCTTCAGCCTTTGACACTTCCATGTCGATGCCACCTACAGTCTCAACTATATCTATAAACGAGTAGAAATTCACTCTTGCGTATCTGTCTATCTGGATACCGAAATAATCCTCAATACACTGTTCAAGATACTCACAGCCACCGTGCCAGTAAGCGCTGTTGAGCCTGTTGCCCTCGTCAAACTGCGCCATGTAAATGTACATATCACGCATAAGGGAGGTCATTGTAATAGTCTTGTTCTTGGTGTTTATGGAAATTATCATCATAACATCAGTATTTCCACGGCTCTCCTCTTCTGTATCACGGATATCCTCGCCAATGAGCAGAATGTTCGTTACGTCCTCGCTGGATATCTTGGAGGACTGCTTTTGTAGCTGAGCCTTAAGCTCGTCCTCTTTTTCCTTTGCGTCAAATGTATCCGCCTCACTTGTAAGCTCGCTGGAATTTATAGGCGCTCTGCCTGAATTTATCTTAGTGTCTTTAGTTCTGTCAAGCATTCCTGTGTAGTGGAAAAACAAACCTACGATAATGGCAATTATAATAATGAATACTACAAATATTATTCCAAGAGCAATACCCGTCTTTTTCTTCTTGCTCCAGCCTTTTTTCTTTTTTGGCGTCTTATCCTGCTTTGGATCAGACTCATGTGTCGGATCAGCTTTCTGCTGTTCCTTTGAGGGGATAGGTATGACCCCCGTAGGTCCGTTTGAGTTTGAAGCATCAAGTATCTTTCTATTTTCTATTGCATTGGATATTAGCGACTGTAAATCCTTATCTCCCTGAGTGTTGGAGGTGTTCTTGTTGTCGTTGTCCATAAAATAAACCTCGTTTCCGATTAAAGTCAGCAAGCCGGAAGTCTATAGCTCGTTTAAGCATAATACAATAATAGTATATACTATTTTACCTCAAATTACAACATAAATTTCGTACGAATTTGACTTTAAAATTACATCAATTTTTATAAAATCAAATAAAACCGCTTTAATTTACAACAATTTTACAAGAGCTTATTTCAGCTATTTGATAATTTATAAAAAATTCAGAGAAAAATAGAAAAAACACTTGCCTTTTGTATAAAAATTTGTTATGATATTAGTAAGAGCGAAAAGGTGAGTTGTGTCCACATGATCTCACCTGATTTTTTTGTGTTTTATTTTTGATATATGGAGGAGAAATGATATGCCTACAAAATATGTCTTTGTAACAGGCGGTGTAGTATCAGGTCTTGGAAAGGGCATAACCGCTGCGTCACTGGGAAGATTGTTAAAAGCAAGGGGCTACAGCGTTACCATTCAGAAATTTGACCCGTATATAAATGTCGATCCAGGCACAATGTCACCTTATCAGCATGGTGAGGTTTTCGTAACTGACGATGGTGCGGAAACTGACCTTGATCTTGGTCACTATGAGAGATTTATCGACGAAAATCTTTCTATCAATTCAAATGTTACCACAGGTAAGATATACTGGACAGTTCTTAATAAGGAGAGAAGAGGAGATTATCTTGGCGGCACAGTTCAGGTCGTTCCTCATATCACCAACGAGATAAAGGATCGTCTTTACAGGGTAGGCAAATCAACTGACACAGATATAGTTATCACAGAGATCGGCGGAACAGTTGGCGATATCGAGTCCACACCATTCCTCGAGGCTATCAGACAGGCTTCTATCGAGCTTGGAAGAGAAAATTCCGTATTTATACATGTGTGCCTGCTGCCTTATATCTCAGGCTCAAAGGAGCTTAAATCAAAGCCTACACAGCATTCCGTAAAGGAACTGCTTTCTATCGGTATCCAGCCTAATATCCTTGTTCTTCGTTCTGAAATGGAGATACCAGAGGATATGAAGCAGAAGATAGGCCTTTTCTGCAACGTAAGAGCAGAGGACGTTATACAGAATCTTACAGCACCATCACTTTATGAAGTGCCTCTCTGGCTTGAAAAAGAGGGCCTTGCAGATGTTGTTTGTCATCATCTTAAGCTTGAGTGCAGACAGCCAGACCTTAAAGAGTGGCAGGAAATGATAGGCAGAGTTCATAGCTGCAACAAGAAAGTAACTATCGGTCTTGTTGGCAAGTATGTTGAGCTTGAGGACGCTTATCTTTCCGTAGCAGAAGCTCTCCGTCACGGCGGTTTTGAGAACAGCGCAGAAGTTGATATCAAGTGGATACAGTCTGAAAATCTCAATGAGAACACTGTAGCTGAAATGCTCCACGGCTGCGACGGTATAATCGTACCGGGCGGCTTTGGTGACAGAGGAATCGAGGGCATGATCGAAGCTATCAAATATGCAAGAGAACATAAGATACCAATGTTCGGTATCTGCCTCGGTATGCAGATGTCTGTTGTTGAGTTTGCAAGACACGTTGCAGGACTGGAAGGGGCAAATTCTTCCGAGTTTGGTGACACTCCATATCCTGTTATAGACATCATGGACTCACAGAAAGATATCACAGAAAAGGGCGGCACGATGCGACTTGGCCTTTATCCATGCAAGCTTGCAGACAATTCAAGATGTGCTGAGATCTATTCAGCACCACAGAATCTTATCCGTGAGCGTCATCGTCACCGTTGGGAGTTTAATAATGAATACAGAAAGCTTCTTGAAGATAAGGGTCTTATGCTTGCAGGCCTTTCACCTGACGAAAAGCTTGTTGAGATAGTAGAGCTTCCAAAGAATGTACACCCATGGTTCGTTGGTGTTCAGTTCCACCCAGAGTTCAAGTCAAGACCAAACAGAGCGCACCCTCTGTTCAGAGATTTCATCAGAGCTTCTATCGAGTATTCTGAGTTTGGCGAGAAAATATAATAACATATAGTTTTTATCAAGGACAGATGATTTTTTCATCTGTTCTTTTTTTGTGCAAAAATGCAAAACGCACAGGGAAAATGGCGTAAATATGTATGATTTGAATAAAAGTCATTGACCTTTTATGTGATATATGATATAATCGTATTAAGTGAAGTAAAAGCTGACAGGTGGTGAGGATTTGTTAAAAGATCTTGAAAAACCAATAGAGTATCTAAAAGGCGTTGGGGAAAAGCGTGCCGAATGTTATGAGAAATTAGGCGTGAAAACGGTCTATGACCTGCTTTGTCATTATCCAAGAAGTTATATCGATTATACCTCCCCCGTGCCCATAGCCGACGCACCAATTAACGAGCCTTGCATAGTAAAGGGTAGAGTAGTTAAAAAGCTCCCTGAAGCCCATATTAGAAAAGGTCTGTCAGTGTACAAAGTCATTTTTACCGACGACGTCACCGACCTTGTAATAGTTATCTATAACAGCGAGTATATGTATAAACAGCTTGAAGTGGATAAAGAGTATTACCTCTGCGGCAGGATAACAGGAAACCTTGTGCGAAAAGAGATAAATTCTCCTGTGATACTTTCGGCCGATACGGAAGATAAAGTCCAGCCTGTCTATCACCTCACAGAGGGTCTTAGTCAGCAAATGCTCAGAAAAACAGTAAGGCTCGCCCTGAATGTTTTTAATAAGAATATCTATGAGCCGCTGCCAAAAAGCATAATGCAAAGGTATAATTTCTGTTCTCTTGAATATGCTTTGGAGAATATACATTTTCCAAAAGATATGCACATCTGCGAGCTTGCGAAAAATCGCCTTGTCTTTGACGAGCTTCTTGTTTTGCAGCTTGGTATGCAGCTTATGAAAAGCCGAAGCCGTGAAAAAAGCGGCTTTGTGCTGAAAACGCAGGATATGGACAGCTTTTATAACGCTCTGCCTTTTATCCTTACAAACAGCCAGCAAACCGCCATAGAGGATTGTATCAGAGATATGCAGAAAGAACAGCCTATGAACAGACTCGTTCAGGGCGACGTTGGCTCGGGTAAGACCGCAGTTGCGGCAGGAGCGGCATATTTTGTGTATGAAAATGGCTGTCAGAGCGCACTTATGGCGCCTACTGAGATACTTGCAGAACAGCATTATGAAACCTTGAAAGGCTTCCTTGAACCGCTAGGCGTAAAGGTGGCACTGCTCACAGGCTCTATGACCGCAAAACAGAAAAAGCTTGTGAAAGAGGGGCTTGAAAACGGTGAATACGCCGTTGCAGTTGGAACACACGCTCTTGTTCAGCAGACAACGAAGTTCAAAAAGCTTGCCCTTGTCATAACAGACGAGCAGCACCGATTTGGCGTTGAACAGCGTGCTGCACTTGCTTCAAAGGGTGAAAATCCCCATAAGCTTGTTATGTCAGCCACACCTATCCCTAGAACTCTTGCCCTTATGATATACGGCGACCTTGATATTTCTGTACTGAAAGAGCTTCCTAAGGGCAGACATCCCGTTGAAACATATGCCGTTACAGGAAAGCTTCGCGAGCGTGCTTTTAACTATGTTAAAAAATATCTTGACGAAGGCAGACAGGGTTATATAGTCTGTCCAATGATAGAGGAAAGTGATATGGACTTGCAGGACGTTAAGACCTATGCTAAAAAGCTTTCTCAGGGTACGTTTAAAGATTACACTGTGGGACTTCTTCACGGCAGAATGAGCGGTGCTCAGAAAGAACAGGTCATGAACGACTTCAAGGAGCATAAAATAGACCTGCTCGTTTCCACAACAGTTGTGGAGGTAGGAGTTGACGTGCCTAATGCGGCAATAATGGTAATAGAAAATGCCGACAGATTTGGTCTTTCCCAGCTTCACCAGCTTCGTGGTCGTGTGGGAAGAGGTAAATACAAATCAAGTTGTATCCTCATTACAGACAACGTGAATGAGGAAAGCGTGAAAAGGCTTAAAATTTTGGGCAAGACTAACGACGGCTTTAAGATATCTGAGGAAGATCTTAAACTCAGAGGTCCCGGTGACTTTTTTGGAAGCAGACAGCATGGCCTTCCTGCATTGAAGATAGCGGATATGTCACAGGATATGGATATACTAAGAAAAGCACAGGAAGCCGCACAGCTTATCAGAAACGCAGACCCTAATCTTGAGCGTACAGAAAATATATATCTAAGAGAGCTTGTGGATAAACTCTTTGATAAAACTATGTCAGATAATTGAAAGATGTAAAGTTTGAAAACTTTATCGTGTAAGATGAGATGTAAAGTATAAAGACTTTATAAAGCAAAAGAATAAAACGGAGGTAGTTATGGAGCCAATAAAATTTTTAAAGTACATTCTGTCGAGAATAGGGATAATGATCGTTCTTACGCTGTTTTCAGCCTTTGCAGGCATTGTGCTGATACCGGCTCTGGTTACGGTCTTTCCGTCAAGCACATCTGCTTTCAAAAGCTTTATGACAAATAGTAATGTAGACTCATTTATAGGCTTTGCGGTCATGCTTATATTTTTCATAAGACTTTTTTATGACGACGGCAAACGCCATGCCGCATATGAAAATTGGAGCTGGGTCAATATTACAATAGTGTATCTTCTTATGCTTCTAGTGTATTTTATTCCTGCAATATTCAGGGATTCATTCAGTCAGGAGGGCAAGGGAGATATCTTCTATAAGGTGCTTTATTATCCGTGTATATGGCTGAATGAAGGCGTGGGCATGAACTACCTTGTAAGCGTGATCCTCGGCATAGGACTTCTTCTTGCAGCGTCCTATTGTTTCTATCTGATAGCCTATAAAGTGTATGTTCATAAGCATCCTGTCATTCTCAAAAGTATGAAATCTTTTAGTGCTGGCAAGACAGATAATAAAGTATAAATTGTATTATTTGAACATAAATAAGAGTATTTACTATCAGAAATCTGTATGAACTCGCTTTAAATATTAAATATTATTTAAAATGTTAGTTTAATTATTCTATTTGTACAAATTCGATAAATTTGTGAAGATTATTTTGTAAACAAATTAACGCTTAAAAAGCACTCAATCACTTGCGAAAAGATGAAAATAATGTTATAATTATAAAAATGCGTTTTGTGTATTTTTAAAGTTTTTTGTTATGAATGCACAAAATGTATAAATAAGTGGAGGTGTATCTACATATTATGAAGAAATTTTCCTATGTTGCTAAGGATACCTCGGGAAAAACCATAAAGGGTATCTATGAGGCTGAGGATGCACAGGAAGTACTGGACAAGATCCACGAACAAGGTCTTTTCTGTATAAGTTATTCAGAAGCATTGGGCGGTGCAGGCAAACAATCTGTGCACAAGTTCAATACTAAGGAACTTGCTTTCTGCTGCCGTCAGCTTGCGGCAATGATGACATCGGGTCTTACCATTGTTAAAGCGCTCGACATTCTCTATAAGGAAGAGGAGAATAAGGGTGCAAAGGATGTTTGGAGAAGCGTTTATGACGATGTTCAGAAAGGTCAGAGCTTTACCGAGGCCCTCGATACAAGAAGAGGAAGCTTTCCGGACTTTTTCATCTCAATGGTAGACGCAGGTGAGACCTCAGGTACGCTCGATATGACAATGCAGCGTCTGAGCGATTACTATGCAAACTCAAACAAGTTGAACAATAAGGTAAAGAGTGCGATGACTTATCCTATCATACTTGGCGTTCTTTGTATCGTCATGGTAATCGGTATGTTTACGTTCATCATGCCTATATTTGCAGGTCTTATGCCAGAGGATCAGATGCCTGCACTTTCTAAGGCTCTCTTCTCATTCAGTGACTTTTTCAAGGCAAAATGGTATATCATTCTTATCGTGGTCGTTGTTTTGATATTCGGTTGGATATACGCCTTGAAAGTACCGTCAGTCAGACTTAAATTTGACTACATAAAGATAAAGATGCCTGCCGCCGGAAAGCTTATGGTAAAGATCTACGAGGGTCGTTTCGCAAGAACTCTTTCATCACTTTATTCAAGCGGTATCCCAATGGTAGAGTGTCTTGAACGTTCGTCAAGAATACTTGGAAATGCTTATGTTGATAAGATGTTCATTCAGGTAGTTGATGAAGTTAAGCAGGGCGCACCGCTTTCAGCGTCACTTGCAAAAACAGAGATATTTGAAGGAATGTTTACTTCCATCATCTATGTCGGTGAGGAATCAGGTGCTCTCGATGAGATCCTTGAGAAAACTGCTGACTACTATGAGGAAGAAGCAGACGCAGCCGTTACAAGACTTGTAGGACTTATGGAACCATTGCTCATCGTGTTCATGGGTGTTGCGATCGGTCTTTGCCTTGCGGGTATCTTCCCACTGCTCTACGGTTCATTGTCAGGTCTGGAAAACTAAGGGTCTGCATTTTATGTTCGTTAATTTTAAATATCTCCTCTCCTTTAAAACGGAGAGGGAAGATATTTGTTTTGAAAAATAATTTAAGAGGTGAAGGAATAAATGCTATCATTTGATATTTCTGATAGACAAATCAACATTGTTAAAGGTGATAACTCCTCTAACAAGATAAGGATCGAGAGATCTTTGCAGGTGGACATTCCTGAGGATATGATCCTTAATGGTGAGGTCATCAACCTTTCAGGTCTGTCTGAGTTACTGCTCACTCAGCTCAAGGCTGAGGATATGATGGATAAGGACGCTATCGTTACTTTTTCATCGAGCAACATCGTATTCAAGGAGCTTGTAGTTCCAAAGGCAAAGGGTAATGAGTTCCTGCTTATGGTACAGAACCATATGAGCCAGGAAATGGGTATCACAGATGAGTATTCTATCTCATATACAGTAGTAGGTGAAGCAGGTGAGGATAATCCTGGTGCAGTGAAGGTGCTTGCAACAGCTTGCCCTAGTACGATAGTTGAAAGCTACAGAAAGCTTTATAACATTATGGGCATGAACCTCAGATCTGTTAACATCGGATGTAACTCTATCGCAAGAATCGTTCTTGCTGACAAGTCCAACATGGAGAAAATGCCACTGTTGGTTTGCCAGATCGATAAGAACTTCCTTGGTCTTACACTTTTTGAGAATGGACAGATGGCATTCGCCAGATACGTTCCTATCTCAGAAGAAGATTATGATTCTGACGATTATATCACTGAAGCTCTTAACGAGAACATCTTCAGAATGGAGCAGTTCAATAAGGCAAGAGGCGGTTCAGGACTTGAAAATGTTATTCTCTATGGCTTTATCGAGGACTACATCAAACTCGTTGACGCTCTTGACGGTCTTGATATAAAGGCTTCCGTTCTCGGTGTGCCTGCTCAGATCACAGGTTTCGAGAACTTCGAGTTTACAGTATTCGCTAATGCTATCGGTGCTCTCTATAAGAGAAACAAGGCTACAGAGAAGATCAACCTCCTCGAAGTCGATCAGTCCACAGGTAAGGGCGGCAACAGCGGAATGGGTTCGCTGCTCATGACAGGCGGTATCTTCGCTGCGGCAGCCGCAGTGCTTATCGCAGGTGCAACACTTGTTATTAATCTCAGGAAGAGTTCTATCGAGAAAGATATAGACAAGACTAATGATAAGATAGCTGTTTGCAATGAGAAGATCGCCCAGAACCAGATACTTCACAATAAGATGAAGATCATGCAGGATTATTCAAACTATGTTACATCAGCAAATGCAGCTCTTGAAACACTTCCGGTCGTGTCAAGTGAGATGTTTGACGACATCAAGGAAGCTCTTGGTTCTTTCAAGTATGAAGGCTTTACATATAACCTTGAAGCTGGTACAGTAACACTTACTAAGGTTGAGCTTGATGATCAGTCAGATGTAAAAACAGCAATCGATGCCCTTGTAGGTACAGGACTCTTCCAGGAAGATGTAGGATACAACGGATATTCGATCGGTGAAGACGGCAGCTCAGGCGTAACGCTTGATTCGCTGACACTTTATCTTAAAGAAGAGGGCGAGGGTGAATAATTATGAAGTTGAATTATCGTGATAAAATGATTTTGATAGTAGTATTCGTACTGCTTATAATTGTTGCAGGTTTTATGCTCTTTATTAAGCCTGCCATTGATGAGTGTAGTCAGGCAAGCAGTGATCTGGAATCAGCAAAGGTACAGCTCAGCGAGCTTGAAGATCAGGTAGACAAGGATAAGAACCTTGCCGCTGAGATTCAGACACTTTATACAAGCACCTCACAGGTCGCAGCTAACTTCTATGATTATCAGGTAGCATACAAGGCTACTGATAAGGTTCGTGAGCTTTTTAATGTTGATGATGTAAAGATCAAAAACTCCAATATGACTATTTCATCATACGGCAGCACAGTTCTTTCACCTTTTGCTTATGAGTCAACAGCAACAGCTACTGATTTTGACACTAAGGTAGATGAATACAATAATGCAAGCAAAACTGATTCATCAGCTGCAGACGCAAACACAGATGAAAATGCAGCTGATACCAATGAAACAGCTGCACAGACAATAGGTTACTATAGCCTTGACATTCAGTTCAAAAGCTCGCTTTCAGGTTTCAAGAATTTTGCTGACAACCTGACAACAAACAACGAAAAGAGCATGGTTATCCAGAATGTTAACATTGAGAATGTCAACGAAAGCGAGATCTCCGGTACAATGACACTCAATATGTACGTTTTGAAGAAGCTTGCTGATCCTTCTGCCAGCTAAGAGAAAACTATTTGGTAGGATAAGGAATATTTCTTATCCTGCCAATTAGTGCTATATAATGATTAAAAATTTTATATAAGTAATCAACTTGTGTAAAATGAAAAAAGTATAGCATAAGTGATAATAAAACTAAGAAAGGTGGTTAATATGAAGAATACTCCGAAGAGGAAACAAAGAAACAAACCCGGAGTCGTGCTTTTCACAGCGGTTGCTGTCATGCTCATGCTGTCAATACTTTTGACTGCAACTGTTTCTTATGTTTCGGTAAACAGGACAAAAACAAATGATAACTATAAGAGCAAACAGGCTTATCTGACAGCTTCATCTACTCTTGAAAGCTTTATTAATCAGATACAAACTGATACTGCTCCTACCAATGACCCTACTGCAAAGGCTCAGCAGAAAAAGGCCATAGATAACCTTAAAAAGCTGGCAAGTGCTAACAGCGGTAAGGGTACTACTACTACTGTAAGTTACAACGGCGGTGACGGTAAAAGCGATAATATCGGTACCACAAAGATAACTGTAGCACAGGAGGGTACAAGTGTTGCAAATATCGTTGTTACCTGTGAAACTACTTATCTGGGAAAAACTGAAAAGGTAGCAGCTCATATTTCCACGCAGTCAGTTACAAAGCCTGCCGAGTATACAAATACTATCGAGCTTGTTGGTAACGGCGGCGCAGGTTACGATAACCTTAACGTTATCGGTGATATGGCTGGTATCAATAATACAACTGGTAAGGTCTATAGATTTACAAACAATACCAGTATCTATGGTTCTTATCTTATGTATGGTTCTTTGGAGGTTTCAACTCAGCCTCTTATCATGCTCAAGCCTAGTCTTGTAGGTGAAAAGCAGGGTTCAACTGTTACAATTTCTGAAAACCTTGATGTTTCAAATGAATTCCGCATCAACTCCACAATGGCAAGAGCAGACGGATATAACTATGTTAATATCGGTCAGAAGCTTTCCACTTCAAACCATATGGACGTTGGTTCTTCAGGTTTTGATGTCGATTTGTTCTGTTGTGAAGCTAACATTGGCGGAAATTACTATACACAGTATGGTAACTTCTACGTTTATAAGGGCGCAGGTGCTTATAATGGCGATGCAACATTTGGTGCAAATGGTCAGACGATCAATGGCTCTCTCTATGTCGAGGGTGATCTTAATGTCACAAAGTCACTTAAGGTAACAGGCTCAGTTTATGTTACCGGCACTATCACGGGTAAAGATAAGATCGTCTGCCAGGCTTCAAATATTCATGAAGGAGCTGTTCTTAGCAAAGCAGGTCGTGACGCAAAGCCACAGATACCTGTATCTGCTGATGCCTATGTATATTATCCGGAAGATTTCTTCATGAGCAATGATACTAATGTGACAACGATCTCTGATGAATATCAGGCTTTCTATGATGGCTCAAACACTAAAACTTTCAATACCTTTGCAAGCGATCCAAGCTATTGGAATAATGTTGACTACACGCTTACTGAGCTAATAGACCTTACAGGAACAGGAGCTAAGACTCCAGTTACAAGCCGCTACAAATTGAGAATAACATCAAGCTGTACATGGGCATCTGATCTTTCGTTCAATGATTATGGCAATGGTTCAAGGATCCTCGTTGATGTTTCTGATTCTTCGGGTGATATCGTTATAAGACTTCAGAATGGTCTTAATCTTGGAGCAGAATGGTCACCTGTAATAGTTGTTAGAAATCGTTCAACTATAATTGATACGACTACAGGTGACAGAAAATACAACTGCTATTTTGTTTCAGACTCAGGCAGTGCTATTACACTTAATGGTATCGACTCAGTAACAGGCAAGTCACAGCATTCAGGCTCTAGTGCTTGTAACTATAGCTTTAAGGGACTTAAGGTATTTGATTATGATACTTACGTTCGTATGTTTGATTCTTCTGTTCTCAATAATACAAAGGGTAACCCTGGCTTACCACAGAGCGGCTTTGTTCTCAACCCTACATCTGTAGATGTTGCAGGCTCTTACAGACCGAAAAACAGCAGCATCATCTTCCTGTTTGGTGAGAACACAACACTTAACGCTACAGATCAAAGCTTCTTCCAGGGCTCATTCTATTCACCACAGGCTATCGTTAATATCGCAACAAGCGGTCTTGGCGGACTTGTGGTAACAGACTCAGCAGGCGGAAAAATGACCGTTCAGTGCTGTGCGGTCGGCGTAGTTATCGCAAACAGCTTTGGTAACGCCAATACAGCGTTCTATGTATACACTAAGCCTTCAACTACTTCTGTAATGCAGAATGCGAAGGGCGGTAAGGACGATTCAGCGTTCGGATATACTCTTGACAGATATGATCACTATTAATTGAAAGGAGTATACTCATGAAAAAGAACAGCAAAAATAAAAAGGGTATGACTCTTGTAGAGGTCATCATAGCAATGGCACTTTTGTCAGGTATGTCAGCTATGCTTGTTACAGTTGCTGTAGCGGCAAAAAAACAGAATCTTGAAAACTACTACCGCAACAATGAAATGTATACTCAGGCAGTAAATGCCGAGCAGTATAATGATAACAAGACCGTCAATATGAACGAGTTGAAGGTAAACAAGTTCTCTTCAAGTGGCAAAACTACAAATGAGTTTGCCCTTGAGGCAGACTTTGGAAGCGGTATAAAGTTCAATACTACAGCCTATGGCTTTAAAGCAAAGCTTAATAATATTGATGAAGACGCAGGCTATCAGCTCAAATTTCTTCAGGGTAAGGACATAAACATTACGCCTAATCCTGAAAAGAGCGTTTACTGGGTAAAGTTTTATAACAATTCAGGGGCAGATATGAATTTCTATGCTCTTACGCCTGAGCTTACAGGCGGAAAGTTCTTTGATGTAAATAATAACTCATCAGGAAATTCACTTCTTATCCCTATCGGTGACGGTGGAAATCAGCAGTTTGGCGTTGTGCTTTCAGGCGTAACAGGAAGCGATTATTTCGGCTTCTCACAGTCATCTGATCTTTACAGCAGCACTCCAACAGCCGATGCAGCTGCATTTAAGATCACAGATGCGACCTTTGACCATTATCTTGAAAAAGATGCGTCAGGTAAAGCTACAGGTTATGTAGTTATCCATTATATGGGTGGCTCTGATTACAAAAACCAGGCTGAATATGACGATGCACAATCAACACCATAAGGAGGGAGGATCTTGAAAATGAATAAAAACCGCAAGGGTTTTACCCTTGTTGAGCTTATCGTTGTGGTAACGATTTTCGGCGTGATCCTCGGAGCTATCCTTAATATGATCAAACCTGCAAATAATGTTTATCATGACGCTGATGCAACAATGGAAAGCAATATCATAGGTTCAGGTCTTATAGACTATCTTGATGATGAGCTTAGATATTCGACCAATGTTCTTGTGCTTAAAGATTATATTGGTGTGCCTGATGTTTCAAACTCTGGTACTATCGGTGCAAGCGGTGTGACCTATTCAAACTGTATCGTTATTGACAATAATAATCTTCGTGGCTATAGTCTGAAAAACTATTCAGGCAGCGACACGGATACAGCCGCAAAGAGAATGGGTGCAAAAGGCTGTATCCTCAATGTAGGTAATGTAAATACAGAGGGCTTAAACTTTAATAATTCTGCTGTTGCAAGAGGCGTTGATTTTTACGACAATTATAAGTTTGATATCGATGCAAGTATCAGCAAAATTGAGGAAATGTATACTCTCGACGTTTCTCTTACAGCTTATCAGCCAACATATGAGAACGGAAGCTATACTTTTACGAAAACAAAGTATAAAAAGGATGCAGCAGTAAATCTCACAAATATTAACATAGATGAAGGTGATTCATACAATGTTAATGACTATAAAGATTTCTCTGTAGCTCCTGATTATGTCACATATCCTCAGGCAACCACTGCTCCTGCAGGTTGCACAGCTCAGCAGGAAAAGTATTACAGCCTTGACGCTTCAAACACATATACTTATATTTTCTACGATAAGACAACAGTTTCAAGTTCAAAAACATACAGTGTAAAGTTTATCTACTCTGCAAGCGACCCTGATTCAACGCTTCGTGGTAAACAGATAGATACTAAGTCTGTCAAGGCGGGTACAGTTTATAAAACTCCACCTTCTATGCCATCAAGAACAGGTTATGGCACGCCTTATTGGGTAGACAGCAAGAATAACGTTGCTGATTTTACAACAGGCGTAACAATAAATAAGGATATGGTATTCTCCTGTGTTTATCCGCCTGTTGCACCGAAAGCCCAATTTAATGTAACGTTTGAGAATATCAACGGTTCTACATTTACAACAACAAAAGTCTATGATGGCGACTTTGCAAATGACCCGGGAATTCCAACTGACATGGATACTATAAAACAGGATTTTGTTAAGTGGGTATACAAATCAGATAACTCAAAGGGTCTTACTGATGTTTCTATTACAGATAGCTCAGTTGTTTTCGTTCCAGTTGTACAGAACAAGCATAAGGTTGAGTTTAAATTAAATGGTTCTTTAATAAATGCCTCAACTATTTATGTTTCTGATGGACAGTATGCAAATTATCCAGGAGCTACCCCTGTTTCGTCAGACGCTAATAAGGTTTTTTCTAAGTGGGTCGTTGAAGGTACATCAGACGAGATAACCAGTGTTACAATTACTAGAGATACAGTGTTTGAAGCTGTATTTGTTGAAAAGCCATCTTTGCCTACCAGTCAGTCGGATAGAGTTACCATTATAATTGATTGTAGTGCAGGTAATAATTATTCCTATATGTATGGATACTTTTGTAATATGAATGCTAAGATAGTCAACGAAACGGATAATGAAGTCATTGTAGACAACTTTACTGGTAATTCTAATATTGATATTTCTAAGTATAAGGGCAGAGAAGTTCGTTATGTTATAACTGCAACAATTCCTTATAACGTTCCTTGCCGTGTAAATCTTTGGGAAAAAGAGTGGCAAAATATTGATAATGCCTTTACTAATGTTACTCTTACAACCAGTGATCTTGGAAAAACATATTATGTAAAGATGTAGTTTATAGTCTTTCACGATCAGACCCCACCACGGGTCTGATTGCTGAAAAAATCCCCTTAACAGAAAACTTCTATTAAGAGGATTTTTTGAGCAAAAAAATTCCGCAGTATCAAACTGCGGAATTTGTGCAATTATCTTATTATCAGCATTGCTTCGTTCATCATCTCGTTAAGGCCAGTAAAGTCCATGTACCATGAACCGATCTGCTCTGAGTACAAAGCTGCAACAGCAATTCCTATGGAGAGATATGGACCAAATGCAAATACTGAATCACCGCTTCGGTGCTTCTGGATAAGTCCACCGATCGAGCCTGTTATCAGTCCGATAAGAAGCGCTACCAAAGCACCCTGCATTCCGAGAAACAGCCCTGCGGCTGCCATGAGATATACATCTCCCATGCCCATTGCTTTCTCATGTGTGATAAGACAAATAATAAGCAAAGGCACGCTCACAATGAAAAATCCAATCAAGTGTGATTTAAGCGTAAGTCCCGTCTGATCTCTGCAGAAGATGTATTCTGCAATACCAAGCAAACCTATGAATATCACCACATATGTGTTGATAAGCTGAGTGTCCCAGTCCATGAAGAATACAACGATAAGAGCAGAGAATAACAGACAGACAAGTGCCGCACGCAGAGGATTGAAAATTCCATTAAAATGGTAGAATACCCATAAGTAGAGCAGTGCGTTCAGCGTTTCAACTATAGTGTATCTTGCCGATATCTTTGCACCGCAGCTTCGACACTTTCCACGAAGTATGCACCAGCTTACTATCGGTATCAGGTCACGCCGTTTGATCGGCTCACCGCAGGTCATACAGTGAGAATTTCGCTTGATAAGACTCTCATTTTTCGGCAATCGATATATGCAGACATTAAGAAAACTGCCTATGCACGCTCCGAAAATGAACACAAATACATAAATGATTATGTATGATAAGGTTAAATTATCCACAGTGATCCTCCTTTGGATTCATTAGTTAATATATTAATTTTATCATACTTTCATGAAGATTACAATAGATAATATGATTTTTTTGCGGTTTTTGCACCGCAGCAGACGTTTCCGCAGCGTCGGATCCCTAAATCAATGCGGAGGATTGGAGTAATATATATGAGAAACGGCCCTATCGGTCAGTATCTGGTACAGAAAGGTCTTATAACTGAAGAACAGCTTCAGGAAGTCCTTGCCAAACAGAAGGAGCAAAAGGGAAGACTTTTTGGTGATGTCATTATTGACATGAAGCTCGTTACCGATGTTCAGTTCTGTCAGGTCCTTGCCGAGCGACTTAATGTGTCTTATATCGACCTTGATAATACTGAGCTTATGCCTGATATCGTCAAGAAGATACCGGAGGCAACTGCAAGAAAGTATAACGTCATCGCAGTCAGCAAAATAGGCAAGCGTATGACCGTTGCAACTAATGACCCTATCAACTTCTATATTTTCGAGGATCTCCGTGTTATCACAGGCTGCAGCATAACACCTGTCCTTGCCACAAAGTCATCTATCAACCGTGCAATCGGTAAGATGTACTCAGAAGGTCAGGTTAACTCCGTTGTTGACGAAGCTACAAAGCAAAAAGAGGAAGAGCTTAACCTTGAAGAGCTCAAGGATATCTCCGAGGAGAGAATTGAGAACGCTCCTATCGTTAAACTTGCTACCGCTATTGTCGAGAACGCCCAGCGTCAGGATGCAACGGATATACATATCGAGCCATTCAAGGATAAAACCGTTATCCGTATCCGTGTAAACGGCGACCTTATCGAGCTTATGACTCTTTCCGCTGCACTTCATACTTCGCTTGTTACCCGTTTCAAGATCTTGAGCGGCATGAATATCGCCGAAAAGCGTATCCCACAGGACGGTCGTATGTCACAGGTCGTTGACGGCACAACTCTTGACCTCCGTGTATCTAACCTTCCAATGGTGTACGGTGAGAAAGTCGTTCTCCGTATCCTCGCAACAGGCGATATGTCCCTTAGAAAAATAACCGACCTGGGTATGACAGATTATAACTATAAGAGATTTGAGGCGTGCCTGAAAGTGCCGCAGGGAGTTGTCCTTGTAACAGGCCCTACAGGTTCAGGTAAATCTACCACACTTTACGCCGCACTTGGCGAAATATCTAAACCAAGCAACAACGTTATCACTGTCGAAGACCCAGTCGAGAAGAAGATAGAGGGCGTAAACCAGTGCCAGATCAACGAAAAGGCAGGCATGACATTCGGTGCAGCCCTTCGTTCTATCCTCCGTCAGGACCCTGACATCATAATGGTCGGAGAAATGCGTGATACCGAAACTGCTGAGATCGCTATCCGTGCCGCTATTACAGGACACCTTGTTCTGTCAACACTTCATACCAATGACGCCGCTTCTACTGTAACAAGACTTGTGGATATGGGCGTTGAGGCATACATGGTCGCAACATCACTTATCGGTATCGTTGCTCAGCGTCTTACAAAGGTGCTTTGCCCTGAGTGCAAAAAGCCTAGAATGTCAACTGAGGAAGAAAACGAGCTTATGGGTCTTGACCATTCAGTACAGGTGTACGACCCATGTGGCTGTCCAAAGTGCAATAACACAGGATATAAGGGAAGAACCGCTATCCATGAGATCCTTCTCGCAACACCGTCTATGCAGGCTCTTATCACAAGGGGAGCAAAAGCTGACGAAATTCAGGAGCTTGCAAAGAAAGAGGGCTGTCACCTGCTTCGTGACAACGTTTCAGAGCTTGTTCAGCAAGGCAAGACCTCAATGGACGAACTTATCCGTGTAACATATGCTGTATAAAAAAGAAATATATGGAGGTAAATTCTAATGGCAATCGACATTAACAAAATTCTTGATGAAGCAAGAGCCCTTGGCTGTTCCGACCTGCACTTCACCGTAGGTATTCCGCCGATAGTTAGACAGGGCGGTAACCTGAGAAAGCTTTCCTCATATCCTGATATGACCGAGATCGAAATTCTCAAAATATGCGAGGATATGTGTACAGATAAGCAGCGTCAGTCTATCAAAGACCATATTGATACCGACTTTACATATGTATCTTCAAGAGGTTTCCGTCACCGTGTAAACGTGTATCGTCAGAGAGGAAACACGGCCATCGCTCTCCGTCTTTTGAGAAACGATATCCCGACCCTTACCGACCTTGACCTGCCACCTATCCTTGCAGAGTTCTCAATGAGACCTCGTGGACTTGTGCTTGTAACAGGCCCTACCGGTTCAGGTAAGTCAACAACTCTTGCCGCAATGATCGACCATGTAAATATCCATAAATCAGCTCATATAATCACTATCGAAGACCCTATCGAGTATATGCACGCTCATAAGAGATGTATGGTAAACCAGAGAGAGATCGGACCTGACGTACCGAGCTTCTCGCTTGCTCTCCGTGCTGCTCTCCGTGAGGACCCGGACATTATCCTCGTAGGAGAAATGCGTGACTTCGAGACTATCGAAGCTGCTGTTACCGCCGCTGAAACAGGACACCTTGTTATGAGTACACTTCATACAACGTCCGCACCGTCAACTATCGACCGTATCATCGACGTTTTCCCTGCTCACCAGCAGCATCAGATCAGAACTCAGCTTGCTTCCGTTCTTGTAGGTATCTGTACTCAGACACTTTGCCGTACATTCGACGGCACAAGCCGTGTAGCTTGCTGTGAGATTCTTAATGCAACAGACTCTATCAAAGCTATGATCCGTGACGATAAGGTGCATCTTATCGGTTCAGCTATGCAGACAGGTAAAGCAACAGGAATGCAGACCATGGATCAGGAGCTTGCAAAGCTCGTTCGTTCGAGAACGATCTCCATGGACGTTGCGCTTGAAAAGTGCGTAAACCCACAGGATCTCAAGAGATTTATCGCAGGCGGAGCTTAAACCACAATATAAATAATAAAGAGCGTTTTTACCGAGAAAGTAAAAACGCTCTTTTTTGTTTGCCTTTTTGTCAGCCCTTGACCTCGCTGTCATTGTGCCAAACATTGTTGTAAAGAAAAACAAGCACAGCCATGGCAATTATGATAAAATATCCAAGAAAGCTCCAGCCATCAGGAATATCTCCAAAAAGGAAATATCCCAAAATCGTGGTAAAAATCAACTGCGAGTAATCATAAACCGATATCTCCCTTGCAGGAGCGTGAGTGTAAGCCGCAGTTATAGCGAACTGCCCGCCTGCCGCACCTGCGCCAGCTCCCAATAAACAAAGTATTTGGAAAATCGTCATAGGGTGGAAATCTAATATTAGAAATGGCAGGGTGAACAAGCAGGAAAATCCCGAGAAGTATGCAACTATCACCGCACCATTTACTCCATGCTGTCCTAAGTATCTTACGCAAGCGTAAGCAAGTCCCGCTCCCATTCCTCCTAGAAAACCGATAAGGGCAGGGAAGAAGTCCACATTCTGAAAACTCGGCTTGATGATAAACAAGCTTCCTATAAATGCACAAACTACAGTGAAACCCTGAAAGAAAGTCAGCCGCTCTTTAAGGAAAATAAAAGAGAAAATGATAACGAAAAACGGTGACATTTTGTTTAGCATGGAAGCGTCAGACAGCACAAGATGATCTATGGCATAGAAGTTTCCAAGCATTCCTAGCGTGCCAGCAAGCGCTCTCACAAAAATGACCGCATTGTTCTTTTTGCCATCAATGTGAAAGCGTATGTGATTTTTCTTTAGCACTCCAATAGCGAAAAACAACGCCACAAAGTTTCTGAAAAAGGTCTTTTGCACCGTCGGTAAGTCTCCCGAAAGCCGCACAAATGCGAACATGAATGCAAACGAAAAAGCCGACATAATAATGTAAATAATAGCCTTGTATTTACTTTTCATCTCTGTCACCTCCGTTCATGTAAATGTGTTCACGCCGCAGCTCTTTTATAAGCTCGCCAACGTTCCACTTTTGATTGTGTGCCGTGACAATGGCTTTCAGTTCCACTGCTGAACCTTTCTCCCTGAGCTTTTTCAGTATTGGGTCAAGTGACCTGCCGTCAATGCCCGAAAAAATAAGACATTCGTCAGCAATATCCTCTCCCACTTTCTCAGACCTTTCAAAGCCCTTGAAACCGCAAAGATATCCCACCTGCTGTCCCATTATCTCATTGTCAAAGAAAACAGCCTCCGCATTTTCGCTTTTAGCAATATCTTCAATGATATCACGCTTTTGCGAACTGATATTTATGCCGATTATCTTTTTCGGTATAGCACTTCTTATTCTTGACTTCATAAAATTACTCCTCAAATCGTACTATCTATATTATACCCCGATCTCATATTTTCTTCAAGAGCAAATATACAGAATTTTTACCCTCATTTGCCCCGATTTTATGTGTGAACGCAAAAAAAATCGCCCCGATCTCTCGGAGCGATAGTTTTATTTAGTCATTAGAGTTCAATGATGACCTTGCCACTGAAGTTAGGAGCAATTTCAACAGTCTTGTCTGTGTTAGCCACAGCGATCTTGAAGCTTGCCTTTGTGTCAGTGTATTCGCATTCGATCTTGTTGCCGTGTCTTGTAGCTGTCAGCTCGAATACCTTGTTTGCCTCAGTGTCATAAATAGGGCAAACAGCAGACTTGCCGTCTTCAAGCTCGTAGATAGTGAATGTTGTACCCTCAAGATAATCATACTCTATCTGTCTTTCAAAGTTGCCATATGCAATAATGCTGTTTGGCTTAGCAAGAGCAGGTATCTCAAAGTATGAGCATTTGTGCTTATACCACTTGCCGCCCTCAAGAACCTTGCCGGTGATAATATCTGTCCACTTGCCCTCTGGAACATAGTATTCAGCGATACCCTCGTCATTAAGGATAGGAGCAACAAGAATGTTGTCGCCGAACATATACTGTCTGTCAAGCGTCAGGCAAGTTGGGTCGTCAGCAAAGTCGATGACCATTGCTCTCATTACAGGCACGCCGACCTCGTGTGTCTTGATAGCCTGAGCCCACAGATAAGGCATGAGCTTGCCCTTGAGCTTTGTGAAGAAGCGCAGAACGTCGCAGGATTCCTCATCGAAAAGCCATGGCACTCTGTATGACTGGTTACCATGCAGTCTTGAATGTGATGAGAACATACCGAACGCAGCCCATCTCTTGTAAATGTCAGGTGTAGCAGTAGCTTCAAAGCCTGCCATGTCATGTGAAGTGTAGCCGAAGCCTGAGATACAAAGTGACAGACAGCCTCTTACAACCTCAGCCATTGAGTTGTAGTTGCCTGAGCAATCTCCGCCCCAGTGAACAGGGAACTTCTGACCGCCTGCTGTAGCAGAACGAGCAAACAAGCAAGCCTTGTTCTCTCCAAAATATTCTTTCAGTACATTGAATACGCACTCATTATAAAGATATGTGTAGAAGTTGTGCATCTTGATAGGGTCAGAGCCGTCATAGTAAACAACATCTCTTGTAGGTATTCTCTCACCGAAGTCTGTCTTGAATGTGTCAACACCCATTTCGCAGAGCTTTCTCAGATATCCTGCATACCACTTGCAAGCCTCAGGATTAGTGAAGTCAACAATAGCCATACCAGGCTGCCACTCATCGCACTGGAATACAGAGCCGTCAGTTTTCTTGATGAAGTAGCCGTTCTTCATACCCTCGTCAAAGAGCTTTGAACGCTGACCAACATATGGGTTGATCCATACGCAAGTCTTAAGACCCTTGTTCTCGTGAAGTCTCTTGAGCATTGCAGGTGGGTCAGGGAACTGTGACTTGTCCCACTCAAAGTTACACCACTCAAAGCCCTTCATCCAGAAGCAGTCAAAGTGGAATACCTGAAGAGGAATATCTCTCTCAGCCATGCCATCAATAAATGATGTGATAGTCTCCTCATCATATGTTGTTGTAAATGAAGTTGTGAGCCACAGACCAAATGAGAATGCAGGCGGCAGTGAAGGCTTGCCTGTAAGGTCAGTGTAGCCCTTAAGTACGTCAGTGAGGTTAGCACCGCCGAATACATAGTATTCAAGGCTCTCACCTGGAACTGTCATGGATACCTTAGAAACAGTATCAGAGCAAACCTCATATGAAACCTTGTCAGTGCTGTTTACAAATACGCCGTAGCCCTTTGAAGAAAGATAGAATGGGATAGACTTGTAAGACTGATCGGAACAAGTACCGCCGTCAGCGTTCCAAATCTCAACGTTCTGACCGTTCTTAGTGAATGTTGTGAACTTTTCGCCGAAGCCGTAGAAATATTCGCCAACAGAAGTGTCAAACTGCTCTCTGATGTATGTTCTTGTAGGATCGGCAGGGTAGCTCCAGAATGTGTCGTCGAGCTGTGTCTGAAGTCTTGCCTGCTGCTTGTAAGCACTCTCAAAAATAACGCCTGTCGATCTCCAGCCGCCGCTTGTGAGTTTCTTATCCTTATAATAGTATGTGAAGCTCCAGTTTTCCTTAGAAACAACGAGCTTTGTGTCGCCTGTAACAAGTACGGCTTCCTTATCTGTAACAGTTACCTGTGGCTTGAAGCCCTTGTCCTCGAGAACAAAGTGCGGACCATTGTCAACATGACCCTTGTGGTGTGTGATGCTTACCTTTACGCAGTTCTCCTGAGTTGAAGTGTAAGCGATCTCAAGGTTTGCACTTCCGAGCATCATAGCTCTGTTGTATACAACGAAAGGTGTTGCCACAACGAGGAATCCGTTTTCGATCTCTTCGATCTCGAAAGCCTGATTTGCATAGTTTACTTCGTAGCCTCTCTGGTTGAGCCAGAAACCGTCAGCAAATTTCATGTAATAAACCCTCCTGTAAATTTAAAATAGTTTTCAGAATATAAAAAAATGAAAATTTTATCGGGAAGTCCGTTCCTCCCCCTTTATGTATATTTTATAGCATATTTGCCTAAATTACAATAGTAAAAAAGTGATATGTGCAAGTATTTTAATGGATTGAGCATATTTTGGTGTAAACATTTCATGAATTGATATTCACATTATATAAATTTATTAAGATATATGTAAACCTTTACACAACACCCCAAAAAAGCGGACGGCATAAAAGTCGTCCGCAGAAAAATCATATTCTTAATCAACTTTGCAAACGGAACGTCGAGGGCGCCGCCCCCTACATATTGCCCCGACTACTCAATACTAAGAAATTCATCAGGTATGTAAGACAAGCATTGCTGCACGCTCTCACGAGTGAAGCCCTCAACATAATTCTTGGCAAACAGCTCGTCAGTGTATTCCGCATAAGGATAAACAGTGCAGTTGTACCAATCGCCATAGTATGAATCACCCTCAAAGTGCGATATTATCGGTATCGCCTTAACGTTCTCGAATGTCACCTCATTGGTGTCAGGGTCCTTCACAACATTGAGCTTGCCAATAAGTCCCACAAGCGACTTTGTGTCATACATAGTGGAAATAAAGTTGCCCAAACCGTAGTAAACGAAAGCCTGTCCGCCCTCAGGCTTGTCAAGATATCCGCAAGTGCTGATAGTGTGCGCCTGCGTGCCTATTATCAGGTCAGCACCCCACTCCACAAGCTTAGGCGTTATCTCCGTCTGCTGTTCGTTAAGCTCGTTCTGTATCTCTGTGCCGTAATGACATGAAACCACAACAACGTCCGCCATTTTGTCAGCCTCTTCTATCTGAGCCTTTATCTTGTCCTCTTCATCAAGATATATCACCTGAGCACCGTCACCGCTGAGATAATTACCATTTGTGTGCTCCATATATCCCAGAAAAGCAAATTTTATGCCGTTGACTTCCATGGTCTTGATAGTGTCAGCGTCCTCTTGTGAACGGTAAGCACCGTAATGCACAATGCCCTTTGTGTCCCAGTAATCAAGAGAGCTTATAAGCCCCTCTTCACCTTGGTCGAGAACATGATTGTTTGACATAGAAACCACATTGAAGCCCATGTCAACTATTTTGTCGCCCACAGCAGTTGGCGATGCGAACATAGGATAGCTTTGTGGTTCAACGCTGTCTGTAACAAGCGTTTCCTGATTGATTATAGCCACATCAGTGCCTTCTATGTACTTTGTAACGTGTTCATAAGCCTGCGTGAAATCATATTTTTCACCACCGCCAAGCTTTAGCGCCTCATTATAAATGTTGTCGTGTATAAGGTTGTCGCCCACGCAAACCAGCGAGCAGGTGTAGCTTGGCTGTTCCTTTTCTTCTTCATTCACCTCGACCTCTTTTTTGCTGGAGCTGTCCTCAGTTTTTTTGACTTCCGCTTTGCTCTCGGTTTCGGTCACTGTCAAAGCGTTTCCGTCAAGCTTGCTCGTGTCAAGCTTACCGCATGATACAGCACTCAGCGACAACATCGCCGAAAGAGCCACTACTGTGATCTTATTGTATAAAAGTCTGTACTTCATATAAATTCCTCTCATAACATTTTAAAAAAATACAAATTTACTTACAGTTTAATTTTAACACATTTTTAAATAATAATCAAGTCGAATTTTCAAAATGTCGGATGCTTTATGTTGACCTGCATACTATAGTGCATTATAATGAAAATATAACAATTTGTACAAATGTTTGTTTATGTGTACAAAAATTTTCCCCACAAGTATTAAATTGTATGCTATAATAAAATAACATAGATAAACTTGTATATCTAAAAGGAGGAATGACCATGGAATTTTATGCACATACCCGTGAGGACGGTGAAAGGCAAACTGTAAAAGCCCACCTTATAGGCGTAAGCAAATTGGCGGAGGGCTTTTCAGTAGACTTTCTGAAACCTTTAGCTAAAAAAGCGTCTTATGATCACGACACAGGAAAATACGCCCTTAAATATCAATGGCGATTGGACGACGATAATATAAAGTTCAGCCACGCTGCCTGCGGAGCACTAGAGTATAAAAAGTTTGCAGATAAAAACGATTGTTTCGCACCCCTTATGGAGTATTGCATCGCAGGACACCACACAGGACTTATGGACGGCGGCACAGGCGCAGACAACTCTGACAGCCCAACCTTAAACGGTACACTAAAAAGAGCAGACGAATATACAGGGGATAGTGACTACAGCGCATACGCCACTGAAATAGAATTTGCCACCCTAACTCAGGAAGAAATAACACCGCCATTAAATGAACTGCTTTCTGCAAAAGACCCCACCGAGCTTATCGAGCGTTACGCCTTTTTCACCAAGTACGTGTTCTCTTGCCTGACAGACGCAGATTTTCTCGATACCGAAATATTTTGCAATAAAAATGTTGAACGTGGCATGAGCGGTGATTTTGAAAAGGCACTTGATAAACTGAACAGAGAATTAAGTGATATGCCGTCAGATAACCCGTTAAGGCAAGCAAGAAGCCGTATCCAGCAACAAGCTTTTGATAATTCGGTCAATAAAAGTCATATTTCAATTCTTGATATGCCAACAGGTAGCGGAAAAACCTTATGTAGTTTGAAACTAGCCTTAGAGAGCGGAAAGAAGAGAATCATATACGTCATACCTTACACAAGTATAATAGAACAGACCGCTAATAAGTTTGAAAAAATGTTCGGCGACGTTCTCCCTGTCCTACAGCATCATTCAAACTATTCCTATGACGGCAACACAGAGGAAGAAAAGAAAACCGTAGAGAAGCTCAAAAGGACCTGCGAAAATTGGGACGCACCACTTATAATCACCACAAGCGTGCAATTTTTTCAATCCATATACCATTATAAAGGCTCAGCACTGCGAAAGCTCCACAATCTCCGTGACAGCGTGATAGTTTTTGATGAAATACACCTTATTCCAACGGAACTTCTTCGTCCCTGCCTTAAAGCTGTGGGCTATATAACAAAGTATCTTAACAGCGAAGCCCTTTTTCTCTCCGCCACAATGCCCGATTATTCTAAGCTTTTTGATAAGTTCCTGCCTGATGTGAACTATAATAAGCTTGTTACCGACCGAACCAATTTTAAGTATTTCAAGAAATGCGAATATAAAGACATGGGCAAAACCACTCTTGAAACCATTGCAGAAAATGCCTCTCGGTGTAAAAATGCTCTGATCGTTGTGAATACCAAGAAAACAGCGGCAGAGCTTTACAATCTTGTTCAAGGTGAAAAATATCACCTTTCCGCCAATATGACCCCAGCCCACAGAAGCCGTGTCATAGAAGTAGTAAGAAAGAAGCTTAAAAAGGGCGAGTATATCACAGTAGTTTCAACTTCACTTGTAGAAGCAGGCGTTGACCTTGACTTTAACACAGTTTTCCGCCAGCTTTCAGGATTAGACAGTATTTTGCAGGCAGGGGGCAGATGTAATCGTGAGGGTAAAGATGCCAAGGGCTATGTGTACGTTTTTGACATTGACGAAACATACCGCAAGGGAAGCGACCTTGCCATGAGAATTAACAAGACTAAAGGTTTGCTGGAAAAGTACCAAGATATAACTTCCTATGATTGTATTAAAGAATACTACGACGGAATTTTCGACTTCAACCAAAGTCGTATAGCTGAAAACTCTATTGCGAAATATAACGAACAAAGCAACTCATTCGACCGCCAAGGCTTAATGTCACCATACAGCATACCATTCCGAAGCTACGCAATGCAGTTTGAATATATCTCCGCCGACACTATCTCTCTCGTTATCGACGATCCTAACGACCAGACTTGCCATAAACTTGTTGAAACCTTGCGTAATGGTGATATGTCAGTAAGAAGAGCATTGCAGAAATATTCAGTGTCTGTCTATATGAACGTTTTCAAGGATCTTTATTCTCAGGGTGTTCTCAAAGATCACGGCACAGGCATATTCATTCTTGAAAATCAAAGTTATTATAATAATGAAACAGGTTTGGACACCCAAGCCGCAATGCAGGATTATTTCATCTAAAACAAATGGCAGGCTGCCACCAAGACAGTCTGCCACTTGCTGCATTCCATATCGTACCGAATACGAATATTTTTCAACTCACATATGCGTAAAGCATAGACAAGTATATTATACAAACATTATTTTAAAAAGTCAACTTTTTTATACCACAAACCATTGAACGTAGAATTGTGAAATATGCCTAAAATCCGACACTTTTTTTATACATGAAAACTATTGACATTTTATTCATAATGGAGTATCATATATGTAGAGCGAAAGTAATGTACCAAATACTAATATAAGCTTAAAAGGAGTGATGCTAAAATGAGCTATGGTTTTAAGACCATCGTGACAGGTGACTACGCTTGCTTCTCAAGACCTGAAATGAAAGTTGAGAGGGTGAGTTACGACGTACCCACACCAAGCGCACTGGAGGGACTTATCAAATCAGTATATTGGAAGCCTGCCGTGCGCTATCAGATAAACAAAATAGTGGTGTTCAACCCTATCGAGTTTACCAATATCCGACGAAACGAGGTCAAAGATAAGCTGTTGTTATCATCAGTGAAACAGCAAATGAAAGGCGGAGGCTCAGCGGAGATGTACACCTCGGAGATACGAAGTCAGCGTGCGGCAATGGTGTTGAAAAATGTGAAATACGGTATCGAGTTCACGTTTGAGCGCACCTATCTTAAATCAGACCACCCCGACGAATCTGATGAGAAGCATTATAATATAATGCTCAGACGTCTCAGAAACGGCCAGCATTTCAGACAGCCATGCCTTGGCTGCCGTGAATTTGCAATAAAGAGTATTGAACTTGTTGACGACTTTGACCTTACACAGATAGCACCGCAAAATATGGGTGATAAAGACCTTGGCTTTATGCTTTACGGCATGAAGTTTGAGGACGGAGGCAAGCCTGTCAATAATGATTGGAACGACCCTAAGTTTTCTGACAAGGCCGACGCAGTTTTCTACCGTCCACATATGATAGACGGTGTTATTGATGTTGCAAAATACAGGGAGGAGATTAAATGCTGATTAAAGCCTTGTGCGATTACAGTGCTTTGCAGGAGAATAAAACTCCTGCAGGCTATTGTAAGCAAGCCATACACTTTGAAATTCTTCTTACCCCCGAGGGCAAGATAGCCGCAATAAACGATTTGAGAGTACCCCGAATTATCCCTCTGAAAAATAAAAAGACAAAAACAGTCTATGATCCAGTAATGGAACAGCTTCCTGTAAGAACGCAGAAACCGGGCATAGACAAAAACACGATCGAACACAGACCACTCTACATATTCGGTCTGAACTATGATAAAGGAACTTTGACCCCTACAGACGCTACCAACAAAGCGGCAAAATCACACAATTGCTTTTGCGAATGGAATGAGAAGTTCTTTGAGAATATCGACTCACCTATCTGCAAAGCCTATCTTAATTTTATCCGTACATGGAAACCTGAGCAGGAAACCCAAAACCCACACCTTCTTGCCCTAGGCAAGGAGTATTCAAGCTCCTACTATGAGTTTGGACTTGACGGCTCACCTGAAACTAAGCTTCACAATGACAGCAAATTCAAAGCTGCCTATGAAGGTTACTTCGCCCAGCTTAACGCCGACAGCGACAGTGACGATACCGAACTATCCACCTGTTCCATTCTTGGTGAGAAGCTTCCGCAAGCCCGTATCCATGATAAAATAAAGGGTATCAAAGGTGGAATGTCCTCAGGCTGTGTTCTCGTTGGAATGAAAGAATCTGCCTTTGAGTCCTATGGCAAGAAGCAGTCATACAACAGCAATGTTTCTGAGAAAGCCATGAAAATGTATACCTCTGCGCTTAATTCTCTGCTTGCTGACAGAAGCCATTACAAGACTTTTGACGATATGACAATAGTTTATTTCGCAATGAAGAAGAACGATGCAGAAGAATGCAATATGTTTGCCGGTATGTTCAGCGGATTTGAGGACGAATTAAATAAAACCGTTGTGACCGAAGCCGACCGAAACATAAACACTGTCATGACCCAGCTTAAACAGGGCAGGACAGCCGATATGCCTTATGACCCTAACGTAGAATTTTACGTTGCAGGCTTCACACCCAACAGCTCCAGAATATCCCAGAAGTTCATCTTCCACGATAAGTTCGGCAGGATATTTGACAATGTACTCAAACATCAGCAGGATATTTCATTTACTGAGGGTCAGCATCAAGTAAGCATTGAACGTATCAAGCGTGAGCTTATCTCACCAAAATCGTCCAAAGAAAAAGTTCCGTCACCTCTCACCGCCGCACTTTTTGAAGCAATACTCAAAGGCACAAGATACCCTGACGAACTGCTTTCCACAGTAATAACAAGGGTCAAGACCGACAGTGACGAGGAGAACAACCATTTTATAAAACTCAATGATACAAGGGCAGGCTTGATAAAAGGCTGCATAAACCGTAAACAAAATAAGGAGGAGATCAAAATGTCATTAGACCTTGAAAACCAAAATCAGGCTTATCTCTGCGGAAGACTTTTCGCAGTGCTTGAAAAGATTCAGCAGGACGCTTCAGGCGGAGGACTTAACAGAACAATTAAGGACTCATACTTTGCTTCTGCGTGCTCAAAACCGTCAACAGTTTTTCCAAAGCTGTATAAGCTTTCACAAAACCATATCAAGAAGCTTTCAAGCCCAATATTCTATAACAAACTCTGCGGAGAGATACTTGACGGACTTGACGGCAAATTCCCGTCTACACTCTCCCTAGACGATCAGGGCAGATTTATTGTAGGATATGCACAGCAGAATAAAGCGCTTTACACCAAAAAATCAGAAGAATAAAGAAAGGACGAAATATTATGGAAAACGCAATCAAGAACAGATATGAATTTGTAATGCTTTTTGACGTTGAGAACGGCAACCCAAACGGCGACCCTGACGCAGGCAATATGCCTAGAACAGACCCTGAAACAAGCCTCGGTATCGTTACAGACGTGTGCCTTAAGAGAAAGATAAGAAACTTTGTAGAGCTTACCAAAGAGGGCGAAGCAGGCTACAATATCCTTATCAAGGCAGACAAAGCCCTCAATACAAAGTTCACCGAAGCCTATAACACCCTTGGTCTTGCCACAAAGCAGAAAGGCAAGAATCCTGATGACGTTAAGCAGGCTCGTGACTATATCTGTCAGAACTACTTTGACGTAAGAACTTTCGGTGCAGTAATGAGTACGGGCGATGACCCGTGCGGTATTGTAAGAGGTCCTGTACAGCTCAACTTTGCAAGAAGTATCGACCCTGTTTTTGCTCAGGATATCACAATCACAAGACAGGCAAGAACAACAGAAGACAGACAGCAGAGCGGTGAGACCGAAATGGGCAAAAAGAGCATAATCCCATACGCTCTCTATCGTGGCGAGGGCTATGTTTCCGCAATGCTCGCTCAGAAGATAACAGGCTTTAGTGAGGACGACCTTGAGCTTCTTTGGACATCTATCATCAATATGTTCGAGCATGACAGAAGCGCCGCAAGAGGAAAGCTTTGTATGCGTAAGCTTATCGTGTTCAAGCATGACTCCGCCCTGGGCAATGCCCCTGCACATATCCTCTTTGACAAGGTGTCAGTTAAGCTCAAAGACGGCGTGACAACACCAAGACATTACTCAGACTATGATATCTCCATAGATAAGGATATGCCTGAGGGCGTTACCCTTATTGAAAAGCTCTGATGAGCGAAGATGTAACTATCAATATCCGTGACATACAGCATTATATGTATTGTCCACGCAGGTTTGCTCTTTTAGAAGTTAATGACGACTGGGCTGAAAACGCCTTTGTCGTCAAAGCAAACCTCCTCCATGAGAACGTCCACAGCGGCGAGCGCAACTTTGAAAATAAGCATAAGATCGTCCGAAGTGACGTGTCAGTGTATAACGATGACCCTAAGTACAATATTTTCGGAGTTGTAGATTGTATCGAGTTTGTCCGTGATAAAAGCGGCGACTATATAGATACCCTGGACGGCACATTTCGTGTGGAAATTGTGGAGTATAAACCCACCAGACCCAAAGCAGGGGAGTTCAATCAGACCGACGCTATACAAGTCTATGCGCAGAAGCTTTGCGTGGATAACGTATTTCATTGCAATAGCCGATGTTTTCTGTACTATGCAGATGTGCGCAGACGATCAGAATTGCCCTTTGATACTCAGGGCGCAGAGTATGATAAAATGCTTTGCGACTATCTTGGAAAAATGCGTGAGATACTTGCAGCGGATATTATTCCAAAGCGTGTAAAAGGTCAGAAATGTTCAGGCTGTTCACTGTCGGATATGTGCTTTCCAAAAGTGAAGAAATATAGCGTGAAAAATACGATTTTCTCCATGAACGGAGGCGAAAACAATGCGTAAACTGCTCAATTCACTTTATATTCTCGAAGAAACTGCCTACCTCACACTTGACGGCGAAAACATAGTGTGCAGGGCAGAGGACAGCGAGAAGTTCCGTGTGCCTTTTACTAATATCGAGGATATCTATATTTTCAGCTATTCTGGCTGTTCACCTGCGCTTATGGGCAAGTGTGCAGAATATGGCATAGCCGTTAATTTTATTTCTCCTCAAGGTAAATTTCTCGCAAGAGTTCAGGGCAAAACAAAGGGCAACGTCTATCTGCGAAAAGAGCAGTTTGAGCTTTTTTCTACCCCTCAGCTCGACCTTATCAGGAATACTGTCGCCGCAAAGCTTTCAAATACACGTTATCTTATCAGACGTTCGCTCCACGATAACCCGGATATAAACAGTGACGGAGCGCTTACAGATTGTATAAAATATCTTGAAAACGGCATAAAGACCGTCTATGAAACTGCCGATAAAGATATCATCATGGGTATAGAGGGAAGCTGTGCAAAGGCATATTTTGATATATTTGACCGACTGATACTCCACCAAAAAGAAGATTTTTACCTTGCCAACCGCACCAAACGCCCACCCCTCGACAGAGTAAACGCCATGCTCTCGTTTCTGTATACTATCGCAATTTCATCATATACATCAGCCCTTGAAAGCGTAGGACTTGATAGCTGCCTCGGCTTTTACCACGCCCTGCGTTCAGGCAGAAGCAGCCTGTCCTGCGACCTTGTAGAGGAATTTCGTTGCGTGGTGGAGCGACTTGTGCTTACCATGATAAACTTGAAAATGATAAAGCCCGAGGACTTTGAAACTCAGGTCAGTGGCGCAGTATATCTCTCCAAAGAGGGCAAGAAAAAAGTCCTCACCGCATGGCAGGAGCGTAAGCGCACAAGCATAGTCCACCCATATCTGGGCGAAAAGATACAGCAAGGGCTACTCCCATATGTGCAAAGCTCGCTTCTCGCAAAATATATCCGTGGCGAGCTAGACGAGTACCCGAACTATTTGCTGAAATAGAGGTGATATAAATGATGACCTTAGTAAGCTATGACGTGTCTACCACGGATAATAAGGGCAAAACAAGGCTCAGAAAAGTATCGAAAGAGTGTCAAAATTATGGTCAGCGAGTGCAGAACAGCGTGTTTGAAATAGACGTAGACTATGGCACTTTTCTGAAAGTGAAAGATAAACTTCTGAAAATAATAGACCCAAAGCATGATAGTCTGCGGATATATTACTTAGGAAACAATTGGAAGCATAGAATAGAACACTACGGCATCAAAGAAACCTATGACCCCGAAGGCGTCCTAATATTTTGACCAGCGTACCCCAAGTGATCCACAAATCCCTAGTAAGTTCGCATGAAAATGCCATGCTATTTGTGAACGCACAGTGAACAAAATCAAACCGATACCCATTAAATAAAAAAATAAGTCCGCATCACGTTGAGCAAGCACCAGATATACACAACATCAAGTGTCACGCTCCACGTGAGCGTGTGAGTTGAAATGAAAAAATTAACAAAATGTTTGGTACAAGCATGTCACGCTCCACGTGAGCGTGTGAGTTGAAATACCAGATACCATTGATGAACAGGTGATGAACTTTGTCACGCTCCACGTGAGCGTGTGAGTTGAAATATGCTCTTATGGATAAAGATTTTTTGAGATATGCGTCACGCTCCACGTGAGCGTGTGAGTTGAAATGCAAAAGTTTGTAAAATTATTAATACTGGTGTTGTCACGCTCCACGTGAGCGTGTGAGTTGAAATAGTCGCTTTGTTATCTAGCGAATTTCTAGTTACGTCACGCTCCACGTGAGCGTGTGAGTTGAAATATACTAATAGCGTGTTTGCTTTGTGCGTTTATCCGTCACGCTCCACGTGAGCGTGTGAGTTGAAATATACCACTTAGCATTAAACTGCATTTCAAATCAAGTCACGCTCCACGTGAGCGTGTGAGTTGAAATTTGTAAATGGTTGCATTGGATATTTTTTTCTAATCGTCACGCTCCACGTGAGCGTGTGAGTTGAAATTTAGCGGTTATTTTGACCGCTATACGATTAAATCCGTCACGCTCCACGTGAGCGTGTGAGTTGAAATTAACACTGATTTTCCTTGCTTCTTCACTAAATATTGTCACGCTCCACGTGAGCGTGTGAGTTGAAATGACAATGAAATTGTAATATCATTCGTTTCATAGGTCACGCTCCACGTGAGCGTGTGAGTTGAAATTTTATTGACAGACCCGTGTTTTTGGCAATGCTTGTCACGCTCCACGTGAGCGTGTGAGTTGAAATTGATGGTTGATATGTCAAAAGGTTATGTATGGTGTCACGCTCCACGTGAGCGTGTGAGTTGAAATCTTGGCCAGCAATATATTGATGTACAGTCACGAGTCACGCTCCACGTGAGCGTGTGAGTTGAAATGCCTTTGCTTGTCGGAACTTAGCTTTGCCGTTGCGTCACGCTCCACGTGAGCGTGTGAGTTGAAATTCAAAGACGGTTTTGCGGACGTGACCGCCACATGTCACGCTCCACGTGAGCGTGTGAGTTGAAATTTGGCAGCGTTTAAAACGCTTTGCGGGATTCTATAGTCACGCTCCACGTGAGCGTGTGAGTTGAAATGACAAGGCGCTGAAAGAAACAAACAAAAAGAGCCGTGTCACGCTCCACGTGAGCGTGTGAGTTGAAATATTCAGTGGGACGGTCAGAAGCGTGTATTCCAGCCGGTCACGCTCCACGTGAGCGTGTGAGTTGAAATACACCATATTTTGGTACAACACCTACATCAACAAGGTCACGCTCCACGTGAGCGTGTGAGTTGAAATGACAGAAACTGAGGAAACCCCTACAGAGGAAGAGGTCACGCTCCACGTGAGCGTGTGAGTTGAAATTTTAGGGTTGCAACGTTTTAACTATCATTTTGTGTCACGCTCCACGTGAGCGTGTGAGTTGAAATTATCATTGGAATATAATCCCATCGAAAACTATTCGTCACGCTCCACGTGAGCGTGTGAGTTGAAATATAAGCGTAACGCTTTGCACCTAACGTCTTGAATGTCACGCTCCACGTGAGCGTGTGAGTTGAAATTTGGATTGTAAATACTTGTAACCCTTGGATTAGCGTCACGCTCCACGTGAGCGTGTGAGTTGAAATAATATTAGCTGACAATTTTTGATAATTTTTAGCAGGTCACGCTCCACGTGAGCGTGTGAGTTGAAATTGTTATATTTTGTATTATATTCTATTTTTTTACGGTCACGCTCCACGTGAGCGTGTGAGTTGAAATATTTAATGCAAAAATCACGTTCACAACAGTACAGTCACGCTCCACGTGAGCGTGTGAGTTGAAATAATTTAAGAGATTGTCAAACCTACAAGATAGCATGTCACGCTCCACGTTGTAGTGCTACAATAGATATTGGACAAAATTAAGAAAAAAGAAAAGAGAGATAGGCAAAAATCTGATAAAATAAAGT